>JAZURB010000177.1:0-11179 GCA_045605945.1 Acutalibacteraceae bacterium | reverse complement strand
GACAAAGCCGAGCTACAAAGCGTGGCGAGCGGGTAATAAGCATGCATTTGATGTGTTGATGTTTATGCTTGCGATTCCCGCAATCGCAGCGGTGCTGCTTGCAACGGTGCTCAGTTCGATTGTTGCGGTACTGGTGGCGATGGATTTGTGGGAGCAATGGTATGCGATTTTGGGGATTTCGCTGGCGGTGCTTATCGGCTCAATTTACTTGGCGGCGTTTGCCACGGCGGTAATTACCGTGAAGGCGGAAAAAGGCAAGGTTGCTCCTTATTGGAAAGCGGTCATTGTATATCCGATTTTTCTGGCGCCTATGGCATTGTTTGTGCTTGTCAGCTTTTTTAAAACCAATTGTGAATGGGAGCCGATCGCGCATGTGATGCGCGTGACCATCGAGGATGTCAAGAAAAAGCTGTCTTGATATCACCGAGCGTTCACTTTATGCATACCCTGTTAAAGGATTATATCAACACCTGCGGGCGTGTCCCGCAGGTGTTTTTTTATATTGAAAACAGGGAGGGATATGCCGTGGGAAATATCGGATCGGCCATACAAACGGCATGGTGTAATTTTATATTGAACATGGTGTTGGCGGCAGCAAAAATTCTAACAGGCCTATTGTTTGGGTCGGCGGCACTGCTGTCCGACGGCGCGCATTCCGTCGCCGATGCCCTGAGCAGCGTGGCGGTGATCGTTGGTGTTCGGATGTCGCGCAGAGGCGATGACACACAGCATCCATACGGCTATGAGCGAATGGAATGTGTTGCGGCGGTCGTTTTGGCGATGCTTATCGGAACAACCGGCATTGGTATCGGTGTCGCTGCGGGGCGTATGCTGTGGATGTCACCTGCATCTTTCACGCCGCCTGCGCGGTATGCATGGGTCACAGCATTGGCAGCAATTGCGGTCAAGGAGGGCATGTTTCGTTATACGCGCGCAGCAGCGCGCAAAACAGGCTCGGCAGCATTGATGGCGGATGCGTGGCATCAACGCACCGACGCATTGTCTTCGCTTGGCAGCTTGATCGGCGTTGTCGGCGCTGCAATGGGCTTTCCGCTGCTTGATCCGATTGCGGGGATTGCGATCGCGTTGCTTATCCTCAAAGCAGCGATCGGGATTTTTGCGGATGCCATGCGGCGTATGGTGGACCATGCATGCGACGAAGCCTTTGCGGCACGATTGACAGCGTATGCACAGGGAGTAACGGGCGTGTGTGAAGTGGTATCGCTCAAAACACGCCTGTTCGGCAGCCGTGTGCTGGCGGAGATCACCGTGCGCGTTAAGGAGCACTTGTCTGCTGAAGAAGCCTACAGTATTGCTGTTGCAGTCAAGGAGGGAGCAGAAACCACCTTTGAAACCTTGAAATCCTGTTCGGTGCATATCCGTCCGTCGGAAATTGCGCTTTGTGATTGCAAATCGCCGAACGATGTGCTATAATTGATAAAATAGGAGGTGGGGAATATGGTGTTTGAAACCCATAGTGCGGCTGAGACCGAAGCAGTCGGCGCGCAGTTGGCAGCAGCGCTTTGCGGCGGTGCGGTCGTGGCGATGTTCGGCGGACTCGGCATGGGCAAAACCGCGTTTGTGCGCGGCATGGCAACGGTCATGTGCCCGAACGCGGAAGTATCCAGCCCCACCTTTGCTCTTGTGCAGGATTACGGCGGCACCCCGTCGCTTGTGCATTTCGATATGTACCGTATCGAAACATGGGATGATTTGTATGCCACGGGATTTTTTGATTATATCGACGCGGGCGCGGTTCTTGCCGTGGAATGGAGCGAGCAGATCGAAGGCGCGCTCCCCGAGGACGCGGTGCGTGTTGTATTCGAGCGGCTGTCGGATACCGATCGCCGCATCACGATTGAGGGGGTGGCGCTGTGAAATTGCTCACGATCGACACATCGTCCGTAACCGCATGCAGCGGTGTTGTGGAAACGGAAGGTATGCGCGTGCTGTCCGAAGCGTTTGCGGATGTGCCGCTGACGCATAGTCAAACCGTGTTGCCCATGACCGAAGCGGTGCTTGCCAATGCAGCGCTGTCGCTGCCTCAGGTAGATATGTTGGCGGTGGTTGTCGGTCCCGGCTCGTTCACCGGTGTGCGCATCGGTGTTGCTGCGGCGAAAGGTCTCGGCTTTGAGCGAGATATGCTTACGGCTCCTGTTTCGACGCTGGAGGCGCTGGCGATGAATTTTGAAGGCGTTCCCGCGAACGCGACGATTTGCGCTGCGATGGATGCGCGTTGTCGCCAAGTGTATACGGCGAATTTCGCGTGTGAAAACGGTGTGATCTCCCGCATAACTCCCGACGAAGCGATGTCGCTGGACGATTGCAAAGCGCGCCTTGTCGAGGGCGGCACCCCTGTTATCTTTGTGGGTGACGGCGCGGCGCTTTGCTTTGAAGCTTGCCGCGAGGCGCTTTCCGGCACGCTTGCGCCGCATCATCTGCGCTATGTTCGCCCGCGCGGTATTGCGCTTGCTGCAACCCGCATGATGCAAAACAATGCATGTATTCCTGCATCGCAGCTGCAACCGCTGTATCTGCGGCTGCCGCAGGCAGAACGCGAACTCAAAGCCCGTGGCGGCTTAAAATAAGACGATAAAATTCCAAGGAGGATGTTTGTTATGGCTAAACCGTTTATTTCCGATCACCCGCTGATTCGTCACAAGGTTACCTTCCTGCGTGATGAGAATACGGGTTCCAAGCAATTCCGCGAACTGATTGAGGAGATCACGCAACTGCTCATGTATGAGGCGACTCGTGACCTGCCCATGTGTGAGGTTGAGGGCAATACGCCCATCACCGTAACCCGCAGCGAAGTGATCGCGGGCAGAAAGCTTGCGTTTGTGCCGATCCTGCGTGCAGGCCTCGGTATGGTGGACGGTGCGTTGTCGCTTGTTCCTGCGGCGCGTGTTGGCCATATCGGCCTGTATCGTGATCCTGAAAGCCACGAGCCTGTGGAATATTATAACAAACTGCCGTCGGATATTTCCGAGCGCGATGTGTTTGTTCTTGATCCCATGCTCGCCACGGGCGGCTCGGCGATCGATGCCATCAAGATCATCAAAGAGCAGCATCCGCGCAGTGTGAAATTCCTGTGCATCATCGCGGCTCCCGAGGGCATGAACGCGCTGACCGAAGCGCATCCCGATGTGCAGGTGTATTGTGCTTCGCTCGATGAAAAGCTCAACGAGAAATGCTATATCGTTCCCGGTCTCGGCGATGCCGGCGACCGCATCTTCGGCACGAAATAAACATAAGAAAAAGACGGATGCGAAAGCAACCGTCTTTTTTTATATGGTTTTTATTTTTTGAAGCTGTCTTTGAGGCTGACCGAGCGGTTAAAGACAAGCGCGCCTTCTTTGCTGTCTTTCGAATCGGTGCAGAAATAACCCAGACGCATGAACTGGAAGGATTGCTCGGACGTGGCGTTCGCAAACGCGCTTTCGAGCTTGCAGCCTTTGAGAATCTCCAGCGAATCGTCCGCAAGGCAGCTCATGAAATCTTTATCTGCCGCATCGGGATCGGGATCGCTGAACAGCGACCCGTAGAGACGCACCTCCGCGTCCACCGCCGTGCGCGCATCCGCCCAGTGGATCGTGCCGCGTACCTTGCGACCGTCTGCTGCGTTGCCGCCGCGGCTGTCGGGATCGTATTCGCAAAGTACCTCGGTAACCTTGCCGTTCTCGTCCTTCACGCAACCCGTGCATTTGACGATGTACGCCGATTTGATACGCACCTCGTTGCCGGGGAAGAGGCGGCGATAGCCCTTGATCGGCTCTTCCATGAAGTCGTCCTCTTCCACATACAGATCGCGCGAGAAGGTCAGCGTATGCGTGCCTGCCTCGGGATCGAGCGGGTTGTTTTCGGTTTCAAAGGTCTCTGTCTTATCTTCGGGATAGTTGGTGATCGTCAGCTTCAGCGGACGCAGCACCGCCATAGCGCGGGTCGCATGAGCGTTCAAATCTTCGCGCAAGCATGCCTCGAGCAGCGCATATTCCACGGTGTTGGGCACCTTCGCCACGCCGACGCGCTCAATGAAATCGCGCACCGAAGCGGGCGTATAACCACGGCGGCGCAGACCGCACAGGGTCGGCATGCGGGGATCATCCCAACCGCACACAACGCCGTCCTCAACCAGCTTGCGCAGCTTTCTCTTGGACATGACCGTGTAGTTGATACCAAGACGCGCAAATTCGATCTGGCGCGGATCGGCATCGAGATCCACATTATTCTTCACCCAATCGTACAGCGGGCGATGGTTTTCAAACTCCAGCGAGCACAGCGAGTGGGTGATACCCTCCAGCATATCCTCGATGGGATGCGCGTAGTCGTACATCGGGTAGATGCACCACTTGTCACCCTGGCGATGGTGATGGGCATGATTGATGCGATAGATCGCCGGATCGCGCATGTTAAAGTTGCCGCTGGCAAGATCGATCTTCGCGCGCAGCGTCATCGCGCCGTCCGGGAATTCGCCCGCCTTCATGCGTGCAAACAGATCGAGGCTTTCCTCCATTGGACGATCGCGGTAGGGGCTGACAGCGGGATGCGTCAAATCACCGCGATTTTCTTTCATCTGCTCGGGAGTCAGCTCGCAAACATACGCAAGCCCTTTCTTGATGAGACCCACCGCGAGGTCATACATCGTGTCAAAATAATCCGAAGCGTAGTAAAAATGTTTGCCCCAGTCGTAGCCCAGCCAGTGAATATCTTCCTGGATCGCCTCAACATATTCGACATCTTCCTTGGTGGGGTTGGTGTCGTCCATGCGCAGGTGGCATTCGCCGCCGTATTTCTCCGCCGTGCCGAAATCGATGCACAGCGCCTTCACATGACCGATGTGCAGATAGCCGTTGGGTTCCGGCGGGAAACGCGTTTGCACGGTTTTACCGTAGCAACGACCGCCTTCTTTGAGTTCTTCGTCAATAATATCGTGGATAAAATTGGAGGGCTTGACGACCTCCGTCAAATTCTTCTCTTCCATGGGTAATTCCTCCTGTTTGCTTAAGCCAGTTTTGCAATAGCGTTGTCAATGCGCTGCATCACACGGTCGGTACCGAGCAGTTGCATGATCGCGCACAGGTCGGGCGTGTTGCGGCGACCTGTAATTGCCAAACGCACGATCGTGCTGACATCGCCGACATGACCTTTATACGCTTCGGGGTTTTTCTTGTATTCCTTCACCTCGGGGCAGAAACCGAGCACAGGGCAGAGGGCTTTGAGCGTGTCAAACCATGCTTGCTTGTCCGCTGCGGGATCGTAAGCAGTCTTGTAAGCTTCGAGCACCGCTACCGCATCGGCAGCAGCGAGGTTTTCGGGCAGCTCCCAAGCATTGTCAAAGCCGTCGTCAAAGAAATAGGCGGCATAATCGGGTGCATCGCTCCATTTCGCCATATCCTTGCGGGGCTTGGCGCCGCCGCGATCGATTGCAAAGATGCCCTCGGCAAATGCAGGATCGGCGCTGAGCTTTTGATAAAACGCCTCGTCGTATTGCTGCGCCCAAGCAAGCACTGCTGCTGTCACGGTTTCCGCATTCATCGAAGCGATAACATTCTTGCTGACATCATTGAGTTTGTTCATGTCGAACAGCGCGCCCGACACACTCATCTTCTTGAGGTTAAACGGGAACGCCGAACGGGGCGCGGCGGGATTGGCACGACGCCAATCCTCAAAATCGCTGTTGGCGATCGTCAGCAGATATTCCAGCACGCTGTCTGCGGGATAGCCCTGCTGCGCATAGAAATGCATCGCCGCTTCGGGATCCTTGCGCTTGGAAAGCTTGCGTTTACCGCCGTTATCCTCTTTCATGATGGGGCTGACATGCGCATATTTCGGGGCTTTAAAGCCGAGAACGCGGAACAGTTGCAGGTGTTTGGGAACCGACGAGATCCACTCGTCGCCGCGAATGACGTGCGTCGTGCGCATCAGATGATCGTCCACCGCGTGCGCAAAGTGATAGGTCGGCACACCGTCGGATTTGAGCAGCACGATATCCTCATCGTTTTCGGGCATCTCGATCTTGCCTTTGATCAAATCGGTGAATGCGATGCGGCGGCTCTCGTCGCCGGGCGAACGCAAGCGCACCACATACGGATCGCCGTTATGAATGCGCGCAATGGCATCATCGGTGCTGATGTCGCGGCATTTGGCGAATTGACCGTAATAACCGGTGCGGCATTTTTGCGCTTCCTGCACCTCTCTGGCGGCAAGACGCTCTTCCTCGGAGCAGAAGCAGGGATACGCCAGTCCTTGCTCGACGAGCATCTTCACGAATACATGATAAATGTCCACGCGGCAGGATTGCTGATACGGTCCGTAATCGCCGATCACCTTGCCGGGGGCGACAAAGCCTTCGTCAAGCGACAAACCGTAGGTGTTAAAGCCCGAAAGAATATCGTCCGCGCCGCCTTCAACTTCGCGCTTCTTGTCGGTGTCCTCCAAACGGAAATAGAAAATACCGTCCGTCGCCGAAGCGGTCAAGCGGTTGATCATCGCCGTAAAGAACACGCCCAGATGCAAATAGCCCGTCGGGCTGGGAGCAATACGGGTAACGCGCGCGCCCTCTTTGAGACCGCGCTCGGGATATTGTTGTTCCAGTTGCTCAGGGGTCATAGTAACATCGGGAAACATGACCTGCCCGAGTTGCTGCAGAGTTGCCATAGAGAAAATACCTCCAATAGGTTTTCGTTCATTGATACCTATAATTTTATATTTTTATATTGAAAAAGTCAATCGGGAATGGTAAAATATAAGAATGAAAAGGGAATTTTTTCTCGTTTGGAGGCAATTTTGTTATGAATTACACATTTTCTGACGGCTTGCGTGACCTTGCACCGTCCGCAATCCGCGAAATTTTGAAATATGCGAGCGTCCCCGGTGTGGTGGCGCTGTCCGCAGGCAACCCCGCGCCGGAGGCATTTCCCGTGGATGCGATCGCTGCCATTTCGGATGATTTGCTGAAAAACCGCCCGATCGATGTGCTGCAATACGGCGCTACCGAAGGCTATATGCCGCTGCGTGAGCATTTGAAAGCGTATATGCGCTCGAAATACGCTGTCGGTTGCGATGACGATGAGGTGCTCATCACCTCGGGTGCCCAGCAGGTGATGGAACTGGTTACCAAAACGGTGTGCAACCAAGGCGATGTCATCATCGCCGAAAGCCCCAGCTTCATCGGCTCGCTCAATTCGTTCCGTGCGCTCGGCGCGAAGCTGGTCGGCGTTCCCGTTGAGGCGGACGGCATGGATATGGATGCACTCGAAGAAGCGCTCAAGAATAATGATCGCGTGCGTTTTATCTATACGATCCCCAATTTCCAAAATCCCGCGGGTGTGACCATGAGCATGGAAAAACGCCGTCGTCTGTATGAGCTTGCCAAAGCTTACGGTGTGCTGATTGTGGAGGACAACCCCTATGGTGATCTGCGATTTGCGGGTGAGGATGTGCCTGCGGTCAAATCGCTGGATACCGACGGTATTGTCGTGTATGCGGGCAGCTTCTCCAAGGTTATGGCATCGGGCATGCGTGTCGGCTTTGCTATCGCCAACAAAACGCTGCTTGCCAAGATGATCGTTGCCAAGCAGGGCGAAGATGTGCACACCACGCAGTGGGCGCAAATGGTGTGCCACGAGTTTATGACTAAGTACGATTACGAAGCGCATTTGGCGCGTTTGAAGGATATCTACCGCGAAAAAGCGCAGCTGATGATGGATCTCATTGACGAGCATCTTGTCCCTGCGGGCATCACCTACAATCGCCCCGAAGGCGGCTTGTTCATTTGGTGCAAGCTCCCCGACGGTGTTGATATGGCGGATTTCTGCACCAAAGCGGTGAAAGAGCATAAAGTGGCGGTTGTTCCCGGCTCGGCGTTTAATGTCGCGGGCGAGCATTTGCAATATTTCCGCCTCAATTTCTCGACTCCCACGAATGACGCTATGCGCGAGGGTGTGGCGCGTCTGGGTGCGTTTGCAAAAGACTATATCGGCGGCTAAGGAGGCCTTTTCATGACTGAACAAATCGAAAATGTGCGCCGCAAGCGCGCACTGAGCTGTATTCAACCGACGGGTATCCCGACCCTCGGCAACTATCTGGGTGCGATGCGTAACTGGGTGGCGATGCAGGAAGAGATGGATTGCTGCTTTGCGGTGGCGGATCTTCATGCGATCACCGTGCGCCAAGATCCCCAAAAGCTGCGTCAGCAGATTCGCGAGATGTTCGCGTTGCTGATTGCGATCGGCCTGGATCCCGAAAAGAATATCGTGTTCGTGCAATCGCAAGTTCCCGCGCATGCGGAGCTGGCGTGGCTGCTCGCCTGCAACACGCAGTTCGGTGAGCTGTCCCGCATGACGCAATTTAAGGATAAATCGCAAAAGCATGCCGATAATATCAACCTCGGTCTGTTTGCGTATCCGACCTTGATGGCGGCGGATATTCTGCTGTATCAACCCGACTATATCCCTGTCGGTGCGGATCAAAAGCAGCATGTGGAGCTGACGCGTGACATCGCGAACCGCTTCAACAATACTTACGGCAGCACCTTTGTCGTGCCCGAGCCGTATATCATGAAGGCATGTGCGCGTGTGCGTTCGTTGCAGGATCCGACGAAAAAGATGTCGAAATCCGACGAAAACCAGAATTCCTTTATTTCTATGAAAGATGATAAGGATACGATCATCCGCAAGTGTAAGCGCGCTGTTACCGACAGTGAAGCATGCGTGCGCTATGCCGAAGGCAAAGACGGCATCAACAATCTTATGGAGATGTATGCAGCCGTCACGGCAAAGTCGTTTGAGGAGATCGAAAAAGAGTTTGACGGTCGCGGCTACGGCGATTTCAAGCTCGCTGTCGGCGAAGCGGTTGCTGCGGAGCTTGCCCCCATTCAGGAGCGATTTGATGCGCTCATGAAGGACAAGGCGTACCTGGAGGATATGATGAACAAGGGTGCGCAGTTTGCGTCGCGCGTTGCATCGCGCACGCTCACCAAAGCGAAGAAGAAAATGGGCTTTGTCCAACTTTAAACATCGCTTTTGGTATAACCGCCGTGTCATTGCGGCAAACTAAACTGAGACATAAGGGGGAGTCTGTGTGAATATTCTGGTGGTTGTGACCGGTGGTACCATCGGCAGTAAAGTAACAGGGGATTGGATTGCACCTGATGAAACGCAGCCGTTTCGCGTGATCGAGAATTATGTGGCAAAGCATCCCGATACCGATGTGCATTTTCGCACCTGTACGCCGTTTATCACATTGAGTGAACAAATTTCCCATGATCATTTGAACACACTGATCGATTGCATTCATGAAAATATGAGCGAGGATATCGGCGGCGTGATTATCACCCACGGCACCGATACACTGCCGTATACGGCGGCGGGGCTCGGCTTTGTGTTTGCGAAATCCAAGCTGCCGATCGTGCTGGTGTCGAGTAACTATCCGCTGGACGACAAGCGTGCCAACGGTAACTTTAACTTTGCGGCGGCTGTGTCGTTTATTCGTTCCAGAAGCGGTCGCGGCGTATTCGTCAGCAATCGTAACGCCGATAATGTCACCCGCCTGCATCGCGCAACGCGTCTCTTGAAGCATCGCGAGACCGACGATGCTGTATACAGTATCGCCAACAAAATGTACGCGATCTGCGAGGATGATGTTATCATTCGCAACACCGCTTACCGTCCTGCTGACCGTGTGGTTGGCTTCCCCGATGCGCGTTTTTCGGAAAGTTCGGATGTCTTGACTGTGCAGTGTAAGCCCGGTGAGTCATATGCTTATGATCTTGAGTATGTCAAATCGGTGCTTATCCAACCGTATCATTCGGGCACAGTTAACACCGAAAGCGAAGCGTTCCGTCGCTTCTGCCGCCGCGCTGCCGAGCGTAACATCCCGATTTTCCTCGTCGATGTCAAAGAGGGTGCGCAGTACGAAAGTGCCAAAGCGTTTGACGAGCTCGGCATCAATGTGCTCCCGCTGTGTGCGTATATCCCGATCTATATGAAGCTGTGGTTGGCAACCAGCCTCGGCGAAGATCCCAAAACCTTTGCGCTCACACCGCTTGCTGAGGAATTTATTGTTTGATAACCGTAAAAAAAGAAAGCCTCGGCGAGGCGGGCTTTTTTTGTTAAAAATAAGGCACACCCTTGTCGGTAACAACGGCAGTAATCAACGGTACTTGCGCAGGAGGCTCGTTTTGCCATGTCAAGCTGTTTGTCAGCCGCTCGACAGCGGGGGAAAAGCGCGAGCCGTCATTGCTGTAAAGCACGGCGATCGTTTCGCCGCTTTTCACGAAATCGCCTGTCTTTTTGTGCAGGCATATCCCCGCGCTCATATCGATCGTATCCTCGGCGGTCTGTCGTCCTGCGCCGAGCAGCGTGCAGGCTTGACCGATTTTCTCGGTATCCATATGCGCAATATAGCCGTCGCGTTGCGCGATCACACCGCAGCAGCATGCGGCTTTCGGCAAGCGCTCGGGATGATCGATCACCGTCGCGTCACCGCCTTGTGCGGTAATCATATCGCGCAGTTTGGCGAGTGCCTTGCCGCTTTGCAGCGCTTCTTCAACCAAGGCGCGGCACGAAGCCGCATCGCCGTGATCGGTCATCGTAAGCAGCGTTGTCACGATCGCAATCGATAAGGCGGTCAAATCGGCGGGTCCGTGCCCGTTGAGCGTGTCAATCGCCTCGACAACCTCCATGGCATTACCGATCGTGTAACCGAGCGGGCGATCCATATCGGTAATCAGCGCATGAACGCGCCGACCGTGACGCACACCGATATCCACCATGGCTTGTGCGAGTGCAACAGCATCGTCGGTGGTTTTCATAAAAGCGCCGCTTCCTGTTTTCACATCGAGGCACAGCGCCTTTGCACCGCCTGCTAACTTTTTCGACATAATCGATGAGGCGATCAACGAAAGGTTATCCACCGTGCCTGTCACATCGCGAAGCGCATACAATATTTTATCCGCGGGAGCGAGATCGCCGCTTTGTGCGATAACGCACAAGCCGTGCTTATCGACAATCGCGGAAAATTCATCGGGGGAGAGCGCTGTGCGAAAACCGTCGATTGATTCCAGTTTGTCAATCGTGCCGCCCGTATGACCGAGTCCGCACCCCGACATTTTTGCTACCTTTAATCCACATGCAGCAGCAAGCGGCGCAACAACCAGTGTCGTCTTATCGCCGACACC
>JAZURB010000176.1:0-4209 GCA_045605945.1 Acutalibacteraceae bacterium | reverse complement strand
ATGTTCGGCGGTATCGGTCATAACTTTGTCAATCCCGCGCTGGTCGGACGCATCGTGCTGATGATGAGCTTTGCGTCCTCGATGACGCAGTATGCCGCCCCGCGCTTTATGCAAGTTGACGGCATTTCTTCGGCAACGCCGCTTGCGGTTGCCGAAGGCGAGCAGGTTTATGATTTGGTGTCGTTGTTTTTCGGCACGCACGGCGGTGCGCTGGGCGAAACCTGCGCGGCGGCGCTGTTGCTCGGCTTTGTGTATATGCTGTTGCGTCGCATCATTACCCCGACGATCCCGCTGACCTTTATCGGCACGGTATTCGTGCTGTCGTGGATGATCGATGGCAATGTGTATGATGCGACATATCAGATTCTCGCGGGCGGCTTGATGCTCGGCGCTATCTTTATGGCAACGGATTATACCACTTCGCCGATCACGCCGATCGGCAAGGTGATTTTCGGTATCGGCTGCGGTGTGCTGACGGTGATCATTCGCCAGTTCGGCTCGCTGCCCGAAGGCGTATCGTTCGCGATTGTGATTATGAATGTGCTTGTGCCGCTCATCGAAAAAGTGACCTACAGCCTGCCCTTCGGCAAGAAGTGGGGGGTGCATCATGCGTAATGTAAAATCGATTCTCGGCGCAGCGCTGGTGCTCACTGCGATTTGCGCGGTGGTGGTTGCGGCGCTTGCGGCAACCAATTTGCTCACTGCCGATACGATTGCGGCAGCGCAGGAAAAAGCCACCAATGCGGCGTGCAGCGCCGTGCTGCCTGCCGCCGAAACCTTTACGCCTGCTGTCCCTGCCGACGGCGCGTGGGACGAAGGGGTGGAAGCGGTGTACAGCGGCGCGAATGCGGACGGCATGACGGTCGGTTATGTCGTCAAAACCTCCACCTCGGGCAAATCGAGCGGGCTGATTGTGATGACGGGTATTACGGCTGACGGTACGGTCAGCGGTGTGCAGGTGATCGACAATAACGAAACCGCGGGATATGTTGACACCGTCGAGAAGGCGGGGCTGCTCGAGCGTCTGACGGGTATTGCCGATAATGCAACGGAAGTTGATGCGGTTTCGACGGCGACCAAAACCTCCAACGGTATCAAAAGCGGTGTGGAATTGGCGCTGGCGGTTTATGAGGAGGTGAGCGTCGATGGGTAAGTATATGGGGACCTTAACAAAAGGCATCATCAAAGAAAACCCCGCGCTGCGTTTGGTGCTGGGCACCTGTCCGACGCTTGCTGTGACGACCAGCGTGTTCAACGGCATCGGCATGGGCGTGGCGGCGACCTTTGTGCTGCTGTGCTCCAATATCGTAATTTCGCTGCTGCGCAAGATCATTCCCGATAAGGTGCGCCTGCCTGCCTATATCGTGGTCATCGCGGGCTTTACCACCATTGTGCAGCTGCTTCTGAAAGCCTATCTGCCCGCCGTCGATGCGGCGCTCGGTCTGTTTTTGCCGCTGATTGTGGTCAACTGCATCATTCTCGGACGTGCGGAAGCCTTCGCAAGCAAAAACAGCGTGGGACTTTCCGCGCTGGACGGACTCGGCATGGGCATCGGCTTCACCGCCGCGCTCACGCTGATGGGTGCGATCCGCGAGCTGCTCGGCACGGGCAGCTTGTTTGGGTGGCCCGAAAACGGCTTGTTCCCCGGCATGACCATTTTTATCATGCCTGCGGGCGGCTTCTTCGTGTTTGGTGTGCTCATCTGGCTGACCAACAAGCTTTCGGCGAAGTTTGATAAGAATTTCACCCCGAAGCAAGAGTTCGGTTGCGCCGGTTGTCCGCATGCGGCGGTGTGCGGCAAGCTCGACGAGGGAGGTGCGTGCGATGAGTAACTTCTTTGTGATCGTCATCGGCGCGATGCTGGTCAACAACTTCGTGCTGTCCCAGTTTTTGGGCATCTGCCCGTTCCTCGGTGTGTCGAAAAAGCTCGGCTCGGCGGTGGGTATGTCAGCAGCGGTTATCTTTGTTATGCTCATGGCGACAGCGGCGACTTGGCCGATCCAGCGCTATGTGCTGGATCGTTTCGAGCTCGGCTATTTGCAGACGATCGTGTTTATTCTCATTATCGCCTCGCTGGTGCAGCTTGTGGAGATCGTGATGAAAAAGTTTTTGCCCCCGCTGCATAAGGCGCTTGGCATCTATCTGCCGCTTATCACGACCAACTGTGCGGTGCTGGGCGTGACGATTATGAACATTGATAACAAGTTTACCTTCGGGCAATCGCTTGCCAACACCCTCGGCGCGGGACTCGGTTTCCTCATCGCCATGGTGATGTTTGCGGGCGTGCGCGAGCGACTGGAAACAGCGGATATTCCTCAAGGACTCAAAGGTGTGCCGTCGACGCTGATTGCCGCGTCGCTGGTGTCGTTATCGTTCCTTGGTTTCCAAGGCCTTTTCGGATTGTGAGGTGACTTTCAAGTATGACAGCTATTTTGATTGCCGTCGGTGCGGCGGCTGTGATCGCGTTGGCGGCGGGTGTCATTCTGGCGGTTGCCTCGGTGGTGTTTGCCGTGCCGAAGGATGAACAAGTGGAGGCGCTCAAAGAAGCGCTGCCCGGCGCAAACTGCGGTGCTTGCGGGTATTCGGGTTGCGAAGGATACGCTGCCGCGATGGCGCACGACGGCGCGGCGGTGGGACTGTGCTCCCCGGGCGGCGAAGAAGTCGCCGCCAAAACGGGCGCGATCCTCGGCAAAGCGGGTGCCGTTGTGAAAAAGGTTGCGGAGGTGCGCTGCGGCGGTTGCGACACGCTTGCCAAAAAAGCGCATGTTTATCAAGGCGTTGCGTCGTGTAAGGCGGCTGCTAAATTCTACGGCGGCGATAAAGCGTGCGCCTACGGTTGCCTCGGCTACGGCGATTGTGCCGCTGCGTGTGATCGCGGCGCGATCCTTCTCGAAAACGGCATCGCCAAAGTGGATGCGGCGCTGTGTGCGGGCTGCGGGGCGTGTGTTGCTGCTTGCCCGAAATCGCTCATCGCGGTCACGGAGCATCCGAACGCGGCGATGGTGCTGTGCAGCAGTCACGATAAAGGTGCTGTTGCGCGTAAGCTGTGCGGTGCGGCGTGCATCGGTTGCATGAAATGCCAAAAGGTGTGTGAGGCGGGCGCTGTCACGGTGACGAATTTCGTCGCGTCGGTCGATCCCGAAAAATGCACCGCCTGCGGCAACTGTGTTGCCGCCTGCCCGCAGAAATGTATTGTGATGTAAAAGACAATAAAAAAAGCCCCCTCATCGAGGGGGCTTTTTGTGTTGGAAGAGGCGGAGCGGCAGTCTCGTAGGGCACGGCACACAGGCCGTGCCGCATAAACCTTTTTATTCATGAATAAATTCCATAATATCCTCGATTGAACAATCCAGTGCCGTGCAGATTTTATCGAGTGTTTTGGTTTCTATGTTTTCGTTGGCTTTTAATCGGCGAATTGTTTTACTGTCAATGCCGCCTTTTTCGCGCAGCTTATAGGTGGAAATTCCTTTTTGTTTCATGGTGACCCAGAGCTTATCAAAAACAATCATATATCCCCCTCCTTGACACTATGTATTATGGGGGTTATAATCTTGATTATTAAGGGGATATAATCCCCATATCAAGGAGAATTGTATGCTTGGGTGTACTTTTTTGGGCATAGTAACACCTCGTCCGATGTGAACGAGGCGTTGCGCGCAGTCATTACGGAATTAATAGAGGTACGCGGGGTGTCGCGATTTTATGTGGGTAATCACGGTGATTTTGATCGCATTGTAACACGGGTTTTGCAAGAGTGTGCGGCTGTGTATCTGCATATACGTTATGCGGTGGTGTTGGCATATTATCCGCATCAAATGGTTCAGACAGAAACACCGCCCGCGGAGGAAACGGTGTTTCCTGAAGAGGTTGCCTGCGCCCCCAAACGGTATGCGATTATTCGTCGAAATCAATGGATGATCGATCGTGCGGATTATGTAGTCACCTGCGTATGGGATACCGCAACAAATGCAGCAGAATTTAAAGAAATGGCGATGCGAAAGCAGAAAATTGTGATTGAACTTACGGAAAGACAATAAAAAAGCCCCTTTTGAGGGGGCTTTTTTATGTTAGAAGAGGTGGAGCGGCAGCTCGTAGGGCACGGCCTGTGTGCCGTGCCGCATAAACCTTTTTATTCATGAATAAATTCCATAATATCCTCGATTGAACAATCCAGTGCCGTGCAGATTTTATCGAGTGTTTTGGTTTCTA
>JAZURB010000175.1:0-5787 GCA_045605945.1 Acutalibacteraceae bacterium | reverse complement strand
ATGGGTCTGGATGACCTGCTTGAGAATGTGCTGCTCGTGGCGGAAATGCGCGAGCTGCGCGCCAACCCTGACCGCGCCGCCAAGGGCGTCGTGATCGAGGCGCGTCTGGATAAAGGTCGCGGCCCGATTGCTACCGTGCTGGTGCAAAACGGAACCCTGCATGCGGGTGACATCATTGTCGCGGGTACGACTGTCGGTCGTGTGCGCGCCATGGTGAACAGCCAAGGTCGCAAGATCAATGCTGCGGGCCCGTCCGTGCCTGTGGAGATCATGGGTCTGGACGAGGTGCCGACCTCGGGCGATATCGTCAACGCCGTTACCGACGAGCGTTTGGCGCGTGAACTCGTTGAGCAACGCCGTCAAGAGGCGAAGCAAGCGATGTTCGATCAGTATCAGAAGGTTACGCTTGACAACCTGTTCGATCAAATGCAACAGGGCGATGTCAAGGAACTCAAAGTCATCGTTAAGGCAGATGTGCAGGGCTCGGTCGAAGCAGTCACCCAATCGCTGCAAAAGCTTTCCAACGAAGAGGTTCGCGTGCGCGTGATCCACGGTGCGGTCGGCGCTGTCAGCGAGGGCGATGTGATGTTCGCCAGCGCGGCGGGCGCGATCATCGTCGGCTTCAACGTGCGTCCCGATCCCACCGCGCAGGAAGCTGCAAAGCACGACAATGTCGATATGCGTATGTACCGCATCATCTACGATTGCATTGACGAGATCAAGGACGCTATGAAGGGTATGCTCGCGCCCAAAACGCGCGAGGTCATGCACGGTCGCGTCGAGGTCCGCAATGTGTTCAAGATCACGGGCGCGGGCATCATCGCAGGCTGCTATGTGCTTGACGGCAAGATCTGCCGCAACGACCTCATCCGTGTTGTGCGCGACGGTATCATCATCGCAGACGACAAGATGGCATCGCTCAAGCGCTTTAAAGACGACCAGAAAGAAGTCGCTGCAGGCTACGAATGCGGTATCGGTCTCGAAAAGACGATCGACATCAAGGAAGGCGACATCTACGAAGCCTATATCATTGAGGAATATCGCGACTGATCGCAGTCGCGCATTCCCTCTCTTTAGAAAGGAGCCACGCTTATGGCAGGACATCGTAATGACCGCATTCGCGAGGATATCACTCGCGAGCTGACGGCGATCCTGCGCACGGTAAAAGATCCCCGTGTGCAAAACTCCATGCTCTCCATCGTCCGCGCCGACGTGACGAACGATCTTTCCTATGCCACCGTGTATATCAGCTCCATGAGCGGCATGGATGCCGCCAAGGAGGCGATCAAGGGACTTCGCTCTGCCGCAGGATATATGCGCCGCGAGCTCGGTCATGCGCTGAAGCTGCGTCATGTGCCCGAGTTGCGCTTTGTGGCGGACGACTCCATCGCCTACAGCGCCAAGCTCTCCGCAACGCTGCATTCGCTGCGCCGCGAGGAGCAAAGCGAGGAGGAGGACGCATGAGCCGCATTATCGATGTGAAGGATACCGCCGCTATGCTCTCGCGTGCAGACGATGTGGTCATCCTCACGCACCAATATCCCGACGGCGATACGATCGGCAGCGCCTTTGCGCTGTGCCGTGCGCTGCGCTCGCTCGGTAAACGCGCCCGTGTGGAATGCACCGACACGATCCCCGAAAAATATGAGTACCTCCTCACCGAGCCTGCCGAGGCATTCGAGCCGCAATTTATCGTGGCAGTGGATGTGGCGGATGAAAAGCTGCTCGGCGGTCTGCAGGCAACCTACGGCGGACGCATCGACCTGTGCATCGATCACCATGGATCAAACACCGAGTACGCCGATTACCTGTTGCTCAAGGCAGATTATGCGGCGGCAGCCATGGTCATTTGCGAGGTACTGCGCGCCATGGACATCCCCTTTGACACGGCGATCGCCGAATGTGTCTATACGGGCATTTCCACCGACACGGGCTGCTTTAAATATTCCAATGCCGGTGCCTATGCGCACCGCATGGCGGCGGATATGATGGATTTCAACATCCGTTACGACATGATCAACCGCGTGATGTTCGATGTAAAATCCCGCGCCCGCGTGGAGCTGGAGCGCCGCGCTCTGGCGGGTATGACCTTCTATTGCGGCGGCCGCATCGCAGTCATGCCGATCACCTGCGCGATGATCGAACAAAGCGGCGCCATGGAGAACGACATGGAAGGTCTTGCTCCCCTGCCCCGCCAAATCGAGGGTGTGTGGGTCGGCATCACCATGCGCGAAAAACCGGGCGGCGAATTCAAGATCAGCGTGCGCACCGGCAACCACGCCGATGCGTCGGCGATTTGTAAAGAGCTCGGCGGCGGCGGTCATATCCGCGCTGCCGGTTGCTCGCTGGACGGTCCGCTTGAAAACGCGGTCAATACACTGGTGAACACCGTGAAAGCCGTTGTCAGCGGCATCGAAAAATAATGAACAAAAAACTCCGAGGAAGTTTCCTCGGAGTTTTTTTATTCGCAGCGCAGCGCTTCGACAGGATCGAGGCGTGCCGCCTTCATCGCGGGAACCACGCCGAACACCACGCCGATTACCGCGGCAAATACAACCAGCCACACCATCGACAGCGGCGCAGTCACCTGCACGCCTGCCGCGCGCACCCCGAGCAATCCCGCACCGCCGCCGATAATCACGCCCGCCACACCGCCGCCGAGCGATAACAGCAACGCTTCTGCCAAAAACTCACGGCGGATGCGCCGATCGGTCGCGCCGAGCGCTTTTTTAATGCCGATCTCACGCGTGCGTTCGCCCACCGACACCGTCATGATCGTCATGATGCTGAGCCCCGCCACCAACAACGAGATAGCACTGATGGCCGTGAGAACGGCGGTAACAATATCTAAAATACCGGTCAATCGTTCCTTCTGCGCGGAGAGATTTTCCGCGCGATAACCGCCGCTGCCGCCGACGCGCGAAAGCTCTTTTTCAATCAACGCCGCCTCACGCTGTTCATCCACACCGTCGCCGAGACGCACGGCAAATTGGTCAAAATCCTGCCGCCCCGTCAGTTCCTGCATCGTTGTATACGGCAGATACACCATGCCGGGAATATACTGCGCTACATTTTGAAGCAGCATGCTGCCCGCCTCCGTGACACCGACCACCGTAAAAGTTTCTTCCACGCCGCCAAGCGGCAACGAGAGCGTTTTCCCGAGCACATCTTCTGAACCGAAAATCGCCTTTGCTACCGCCGCATCCACTACACACACGCGCGAAAATGCGCGTACATCCGTCGGCGACAGCAAGCGTCCGCCGCGCCTCGAAAGCCCGATTGCTTGCACCTCGCCGCTGTCGATGCCGCACAGCATAATTGTTTGTGTGCCGCCGTCGCGCAGTCCCACAGCACTCGATTGCAGCATCAACGGCACAGCGGACTCAACGGTATGGCGCATGCGCAGCGTTTCAAGCGTCTCGTTTTGCAGCACCGCTGTGCCGCTCGCCGTGATCGACAACCCGCCGAGCCCCATGTTTTCCAATTCGGTATTCACCGTGGTGCGCCCCGCGCTGCCGATCACGGTAACCACTGCCACCAAGGCGACCCCAATCGTGATGCCGCCCATCGTCAGCAGTGTGCGCACGCGCTTGCGCCATAAGCTGCGAAACGCTTGCTTCCAAAGCTGCATCACGCCGCCCCTTTCGTATCCACAGCGATCCACAAGCCGTCAAGTGCCGCGGCATCCGTCACGACGCGTTCACCCGCTTGCAATCCGCCGACGATCTCCACACCCTGCGCCAGTTCCTTGCCGACAGTAACAGCGCGGCGAAATGCGACACCGTTTTGCTCGCAATAGACCGCCTCGCCTGTTTCGTCGCTTATCACTGCCTCATACGGCACTACGATCACATTGTCACGCACCGCTGTGACAACCGCCGCTTTGGCAGTAAGACCCGGAAGCAGCGACTCATCGATCTGCGACACAGGCAGCGTCACTACCGCATCTACCACGGTTTCGGTCGTCGTGCCGCTGACGCGGCTGCGTGCCGAATCGGCAATATACGACAGTGTACCGTTATAACTTTCCTGCGCGAACGCCACACCCGACACAGTCACCGCTTGTCCGACGGCAAGCTGCGGCAACATACTCTCGCGTACTGCCAGCGCAATTTCCACTGCACCGCCTTCGGAAAGCACCACGCACGGCGATTCGTTCGATACGATTTCTCCTGCCGCCGCATTTACTGCGCTGACCACACCCGCCTGCGGTGCTACGACTGCTTCGGGTAACGCCGCCGAGGCGGTGCTGAGCTGCGCCTCACTCGCGCCCGCACTCATTGCCGCCGCCAACGTTGCCGCACGATCAATGCGTAACAAGATATCCCCTTTTTCCACGCGGTCGCCGACCGCCACTGCTACATCTCCCGCCACGCAAGGCACGGGAGCGATAACCTCAATCCCTTGTGCCACCCGCACATTGCCGCCGCATACCACGGTTTCTTTTACGGTAGTCGGCTGCACCACGACGGTTGTCACCGTCGGCAGCGACGAATATGCCCGCGTTTGCACAACCAGCATGGCGATAAGTGCTACCGCTGTGAAAGTTGTCAACCATATCCAACGCGCGCGCTGTTTTTGTTGTTTTTTCATGCCCCGCACCGTCCTGTTTTTCCATTCTCTTGTGCTAGTATGCGGCGATCACCGCGGATTATCAAGGGCAGAAAATGGCAAAAGAAAAACGCAAGAGATCGCATGGATCTCCTGCGTTTAAAATTTTCTTATTCAATCGATTTGCGGATCAAAAATCGGCATCATTTCCAATTTAAACAAATTGCGACGGTGCATCGTATCGATACGCTCCTTGGTGGCGGTGTCGTCGATCTCGCCCGTGCGGATATAGCGATCAAGCACCGCATATGTGAAGCCGAGGTTGTCCTCGTCGGTCTTACCACAGAGACCGTCGATCGGCACCTTGTCCACCAACACGGCGGGCAAACCGAGATAAGCGCCGACCTGCTTGACCTCATCCACCGTCAGCTTGGACAACGGGCTGAAATCGCCCGCCGCATCACCGTAGCGCGTGGAATAGCCAACCCAATCCTCCGACAGGTTGCAGGTGTTAACCACGCGACCGTTCACGCTTTGCGACACCGCATACAGCGTTGCCATGCGCACGCGCGGCGGCAAATTGACCGTCGATTGACGGCTGATCTCCAAATCCGCGGGCATCGCTGCCATCAATCCGTCGATCGCCGCTTTGATATTCACCACATAGCGACGAATGTCAAGATGATCGCACAGCAAATGCGCCATGTCGATATCGTGCTGCTCGCCGCAAGGCATCAACACGCCGATCACGCGATCCTTGCCGAGCGCTTCGACGCACAGCGCCGCCGCGACGGAGCTGTCCTTGCCGCCCGAAATGCCGATAACGGCATTGCAATCGGGTCCGTTTTGTTCAAAAAACGCGCGGATCCACGCCACGCAATCCGCTGTTACACGCTTGACATCAAACATGAGAGTTCCTCCTCATTTCACATCGATCTGGCACATACGCATGGTGGTAAGCGCTGCCTCATGGCTTGCGGGGGTCACGCCCGCGCAGCAGGAGGCATCCACACCGAGCGGATAAGACGGATAATGCGCTTTCAGCAACAGCGCATTCGATACCACACAAATATCGGTGCAAAGGCCGCACAACTCCGCTTCAAACGGCTCGCCGTCCGCCAGCGCATCGAGCAACGACGGCAGCATGGTCGAGCCGAAGGTCGGCTTTTCCACGGCAATATAGCCTTTTGTATCCAGCGCTTTTTGCACCGCTGCATTCAGCCGCCAGCCGTCGGT
>JAZURB010000174.1:0-3502 GCA_045605945.1 Acutalibacteraceae bacterium | reverse complement strand
GCAGGAGATCCGTATGTGCGATGATTCGCCCGAGCGCCGTGTGCTGTTCAATATGCTGCAGGCACTCTACAGTGAGCATCCCGTGCGCATCGATATCGCGGGTACGGTGGAATCCATTTCGCATATCACGCCTGAGCTGCTTTACGATTGCTATTATACCTTCTACAACCTGCACAATATGGTGCTGACCGTGTGCGGCGATGTGTCGGTGGACACGGTGCTGGAGGTGGCGGATCGTGTGCTGATCCCTGCTGAGCCGTTGTCGCTGGATACGGCGCTCCCCGCCGAGCCGCTTGAGGCAGCCGAGAGTTATATCGAGCAGATCATGCCCGTTGCTTCGCCGCTTTTTTATCTCGGCTATAAATACCCCGCCAAGCTCACGACCTCCGCAAAGGAGATCGCTGCGGCGGAGATCATTGTGGAATTGCTCACCGCGCCGAGCAGCGCATTGTATACCAAGCTTATGCAAGAGGAGCTGATCAATGACAGCTTCGGCGGTGAATTTTTTGAAGGACGCGGCTTTGCTGTGTTCATGTTCGGCGGTGAAAGCCGCGACCCGCAGGCGGTGCAAGAAGCAATCGCCGCAGAAATTGCCGCACTGCAGCAAAACGGCGTGGACGAAGCGCGCTTTGAGGAACTGCGCACCGCGCTGTACGGGCGCATCATTCGCCAGTTCAACAACGTCGAAACCGCCGCCACAGTGATGATGGACGACTTTATGCATGAGCGTGCGCCGTTTGCGGCGGTGGAGGCGGTGGCATCGCTGACCGCTGCCGATGTGAATGCGGTGCTCGCGGCAATGTTGCCTGAGCGCAGCACGCTGTCGGTCGTGAAAGCGAAGGAGGAAGCGTGATGGAGCATTGGATTTCCTTCCCCGGTCTCGGCATTGAAAAGCTGCCGCTTCCGCAGTCGCTTGTGAAATTTGAACTGTTCAGCATCGATATCGACATTCGGTTTTACGGCTTTTTGATCGCGGTCGGCTTCCTGCTCGCGATTCTCTACGGCTATTGGCGCGCGCCGAAGATCGGCATCGATCGCGAAGCGATGATCGATGTCGTGCTGGTGTCGACGGTGGTCGCCGTGCTGTGTGCGCGACTGTATTATGTCATCTTTTCGGATGCGGCGTATTATTTCTCGCATCCGTCCAAGATATTCGCAATCTGGGACGGCGGACTGGCTATTTACGGCGGCATCATCGGCGCATTTGTCACCGGCTTTATCATGTGCCGCGTGCGCAAGGTGTCGGTACCGGCGATGTTCGATCTGGCGGCGATCGGCTTCTTGATCGGTCAAGGCATCGGTCGCTGGGGCAACTTTTTCAACCAAGAAGCCTACGGTGGCAACACCACGCTGCCGTGGGGCATGACGGGCGATATGATCCAAAGCGGACTCCACGGTGAGGTCGCCGATCAGATGAGCCCTGTACATCCGACCTTTTTGTATGAGTCTTTGTGGTGCTTGCTGGGTGTATTGGTGATGCACCTCATGTTTGAAAAATGCTATCGTTTCAACGGGCAGATTTTCGGTGCGTATTTGATTTGGTACGGCGCGGAGCGTCTGTTTGTGGAAAGTCTGCGCGCGGATAGCTTGTATATTCCGAGCACCCCGATCCGCGTGTCGCAGGTTGTGGCTGCTGCGGCGATCCTGCTGGGTGTTGCGGTGCTTGTTGTGCTTGCAAAACGGCAAAAGCGCGCCGCGCAAACAACGGAAGAAACCATAACGATCGAGAAAGTCGAGGAGGAATAAAATATGGCAAAAATTATTGACGGTAAAGCCATCAGCGCTGCGGTGCGCGCCGAAGTGGCAAACGAAGTGAACGAACTCAAAGCCAAAGGCATCACGCCGGGACTCGCAGTTATCATTGTGGGCGACGATCCCGCCTCGCGTGTATATGTCAACAATAAGAAAAAAGCCTGCGCCGAAGCGGGCATCTATTCCGAAGAATTTGCGCTGCCTGCGGATACCACGCAAGAGGAGCTGCTCGCACTCGTGGCGTCGCTCAACGGCAGAAGCGATATCAACGGTATCCTGTGCCAACTTCCGCTGCCGAAAGGCCTGTCGGATAAAGATGTTATCGAAGCGATCTCGCCCATTAAGGATGTCGATGCATTCCATGCGCAAAATGTCGGCAACATCATGATCGGTGATTATCATTTCCTGCCCTGCACTCCTGCGGGTGTCATGGAACTGCTGCATCGCTCGGGTGTGGAAGTGGCGGGCAAACGCTGCGTCGTGATCGGTCGCTCTAACATTGTCGGCAAACCGATGGCGATGTTGCTGTTGCACGAAAACGGTACCGTTACCGTGTGCCATTCCAAAACCCAAGACCTGGCAGCGGTGTGCCGCGAAGCGGATGTGCTCGTGGCGGCAGTCGGTCGCGCAAAGTTTGTCACCGCCGATATGGTCAAGCCCGGCGCGGCGGTCATCGATGTCGGCATGAACCGCGATGAAAACGGCAAGTTGTGCGGCGATGTGGATTACGATGCGGTTGAGAAGATCGCGGGCTATATCACCCCCGTTCCCGGCGGCGTCGGCCCGATGACGATTGCCATGCTGCTGAAGAACACTTTGATGGCAGCGAAGCTGCAAAATGCGTTGCTCATGTAATCGCTGTATAAAACGATACCCCTGCCTCTTTGGAGACAGGGGTATATTTTTTTGCCACGCGGCATATAGTGGTATTCGAAGCGGGGGTGAGCGTATGGTGTTGCGGCTTAGGTGGAAAGCGGTAGCGCTTAGCGGTGTCGTCTTGTTGCTGTGTGCAGCCGTGGTGTTAAGTGTGCAATACCGCGCCGTGCATACGGCACAAACAGCAGAACACTATGCCGCGCAAAGTCCGCTTGTCACGGTGGATGCGGGTCACGGCGATTTCGACGGCGGCGCGGTTGCTGCCGACGGCACGAAGGAGAAGGATATCAACCTTGCAATCGCGTTGCCGCTTAGCGATTTTTTGCGCCTTTGCGGATGCCGCGTCGCCATGACGCGTATCGACGATACCGCTCTTTGTGAGGATACCGCTGCATCGATCCGTCAGCGCAAGGTCAGCGATATGAAGGCGCGCCTTGCCATGTATGAGGCGGCGGATATCAATCTGGCGATCCATCAGAACATGTTTGTTAAAAGCGCATACCACGGAGCGCAAATGTTTTATTCCGCCAATCATCCCGCCTCCGAAGAGCTTGCCGAGGCGGTGCGCACGCAGATCGTTTCGGGGCTGCAGCCCGACAACACACGCGCGCTCAAAAGCGGCAACCGCGATGTTTATTTGCTCTATCGCACCACGCGTCCGACCGTTCTTGTCGAATGCGGATTTTTATCCAATCCCGACGAACGTGAAGCGCTCAAAACGCCGCAATATCAGCGTAAAACGGCATTTGCCGTCGCGTGCGGCGCATTGCAATTTTTGAACACATGGGAGGAAACGGCATGATCACAGCTTTGTATATTGCGGGGGGCGCGGCAGCCTTGGCGCTGCTGATCGGCGCGATTTTGACAAGGCGAC
>JAZURB010000173.1:0-5132 GCA_045605945.1 Acutalibacteraceae bacterium | reverse complement strand
AGATGCAAGACGGCATGGCATACGCCTCCTATATCGACATCGCACCGTTACTTTCCGCCGATAACTACTATGCCACCGATTCGCATTGGAAGCAGGAAACGCTCGCGCCTGTTGCCACAGCACTGTGCGAAGCGATGGGTGCATCGATCTCCGACGCATATGACACCGTGACGCTCGACACACCGTTTTACGGGGTGTATGCAGGGCAATACGCGATGAGCGATACTGTCGATACCCTGAAATATTTAACCAACGATACAATCGCTGCCATGTCGGTATATAACGCAGAAACGCAAAGCAATATTCCGCTTTACGATACCGCAGCAGCACAAGGCAATGACGCTTACGACCTGTTTGTCGGCGGGCCGCTGTCGCTTGTGACGATCGATAATCCGCGCGCAACGACCGAAAAGGAATTGATCGTGTTTCGTGATTCGTTCGGCTCGTCGATTGCGCCGCTTATCGCGCAAGGCTATGCACGCGTGACGCTGGTGGATATTCGATATATCCCTCACGCGGCACTTGCAAGCCATCTCAACTTCGACGAGCAAGATGTGTTGTTTCTGTATAACACCGCCGTGCTTAACCACAGCGAAACGCTCAAATAAGGAAAAATTTGCTTTTTTGTCGATTTTATGGTATAATTTCGGGGAAGCGGTTACTCGCCGCTTCCCCGTTTCTTACATTCCAACCAAGTGAGGTGCCCGCCTTATGAAAAAAACAGCAGCGCTTCTGTGCGCCGTCATACTACTGTTAAGTTTGTGTGCATGCGGTAACACCGCTTCCGTGACACGCGGTACGATCAGCGGTAATATCTATGAAAGCGCATTCATCGGCATCGGTTGTACGCTTCCCGACGGTTTTGCTTTCTCCAGCGACGAGCAAATCGCACAAAGCAACATCGCCGCTTACAATGACCTGGGCGAAATCGGCACAGACCTCGCTTCCGCAGATGTGATCTACGACATGGCAGCTACCGATGGCCAAGGCTCGAGTGTGAATGTCAATATCGAGAATCTCGGTGTCCTCGGATTGCAGGTCAGCAGTGCCGAAGAATACGCAAAAATTGCCGTTTCGCAAGCAGCAGCTCCGCTTGAAGAGCTTGGCTTTTCGGATATTGATGCCTTCCAAAACACCGTTTCCTTTGCGGGCGCCAAGCACCCCGCCGTGCAGATCGTCGCCTCGCATCACGGCATGGCCTGCTACCAGACAAGCGTATGCATTATGGTGGACAACTATGTGGCATCGATCTCGGTCGGCTCGCTTGATAAAGCCATCCATGACACGCTTCTTGCTTCATTTTACGCGTTAACACCCGCCGCTTAACAAAGGAGGCTCCCATGGTTTTATACATTGTGCGTCACGGCGACCCCGATTACGAACACGGCACGATCACCTCGTTTGGGCATCGCGAGGCCGATGCGCTGGGGGCTTGGTTTGACAGCATTCCGCTGACGAAAATTTATTGTTCTCCGCTCGGTCGCGCCATGCATACCGCGGCATACACTTGCGAACGCAAAGGGATCGAGCCGATTATCCTGCCTTGGACGGAGGAAAGCATGGATTATATGCGTCCCTTCGCGCACGATGCGGATTGCACCTATCGTTTCTCTACCACGGAAGGCATCGCGGATTTTCAGGATTTCCACAACGAAGATCGTGCGGCAATCCTGAAACAATTAACGGACAGCAGCGACGCTTGGCTCGCCTCACACGGTTATGTACGTGAGGGCGCACATTACCGCATCGATGCCCACAACGACGAGCGCATTGCGCTGTTTTGCCACGGCGGCATGGGTACGGCGCTGACCGCGCATTTGCTCGGTATGCCGCCGGCACTCGGATTTCTGTCCATGTTCATGACAACATCATCGGTGACAACATTTGTATTTAACGATCACGAGAGCGGTTATACCCGCCCACGCATGCTGCGCTTCGGCGAGATATCCCATCTCTCTGCCGCCGATATTAACGACGAACGCCTACACGGTGTATAAAAATGTCCCGCGTTTCTGTGAACGCGGGACATTTTGCATCTATACAATTACAGCGGTAACAGGTATTCGCTCAATACATAACCGCGCAAATGATAATACTCCACCAGCGAGTACGCGCCGTAGGTGGCTATCACACGGCAAGTTTCATCCGCACTGATTGTCACAAGAACAGCCGCCTCGCTGTCGGGAACGGTATATAGAGAAACGGATTGATCGTGAGCCACCGCGCATGTCTGCGGAGGTTTCGGCGCAAATGTCTCTTCCGCGGCGTAGGAAACGGTGTCCGAAAAATGCCACCATTCCCCATAGTAGGGTGAAAATCCTGCCGCCTGCATCGCTTGTTCCAACAGACGCGCATTGGAGGCGGCTTGTTCGGAGCAATCGCTGTAATCGCGATTGGCAAGGGTGGAAAAATCATCAAACCCGGTCGGCATAACACACTCCGTCCCATCGGCATACACCAAGGTTACATCCACGGTGTTGCCGCGGCTGTGCGAGCTGAAACCGCCGTTCGGGTTGGCGACATATGTCGAATTCGGGCACACTTCCCACAAAGTAAACTGCGCCGCTGTCGGCCGAAATGCATCCCAAATTTTCAAGCGGGCGCCCTGCGGTTCCAGCATCTGCTGTGCGATCGCGAGCTTTTTGACCGTACCGTAGCGCAGCCACGCATCATCAAAATCATAAATAACCTGTCCCGTAAAATTATCGGCGGTCGCATAACGCAAGTCAACAACCGCATGCGGCAGATAATCGCGAACACGTACAAAATCCGTATCCGTAGGCGGCGGTTGCACCGCTGCAAGAACCGCCGCGGGAACGCCCGTTGTTGTCGTCGTAGGCACTGTTGTCGTGCAGGATGTTGTTGCGCGATCCACCGTGACGGCAGGTGCTTCAACGCGCGGCAAATCGGCCGCACAGCCCGTCAAGCACAACGCGAGCAACGCACTTACCGCCGTTATATTGTAGCATTTCACACCCGCACCTCCTTTGAAAAACAGTGCTTCTTTGTATGACCATTATATCAGAGGAAAATCGGGCTTTCAAGTCCTCTGCCGCAAATGCAAAAAAGAAGCACACCCGTTGGTGTGCTTCTTTTTTGGTGCGGATAAGAGATAGCAGTGCGCACAGTAGTTTTTACCTCGTTTATCTGTCCATGTTAAACCACCGCTTGGGTTCAACCCCACGCCCTAAAAACAGTCCGCAGGACTGTTTTCTTAACGGGCTTTCAAGTCCTCTGCCGCAAATGCAAAAAAGAAGCACACCCGTTGGTGTGCTTCTTTTTTGGTGCGGATAAGAGGACTTGAACCTCCACCGAGTTGCCCCGATTAGAACCTGAATCTAACGCGTCTGCCAATTCCGCCATATCCGCATGTTCTTTTCGTCACCTCGCGGCGACAGGTGCTATTATAGCGTGTATCCGCAGAAATGTCAAGGGGATATTGCAAGTTTTTTTAAAAATTTTTGCAGCGCCTCAGCTAATCAGTTTTCGACGCAAATTTTCGAGAATCACCCGCTCTCGACGCGACACCTGCACCTGTGTCATACCCAGGTGTTCTGCCGTCTTTTGCTGGGTCAAGCTGCGCAAATACCGCAGCGTGATCAACGCACGGTCACGCCCATCCAGTTCGCCAAGCACTTGCTGCAGCGCCAAACGATCGGTGATGCGTTCTTCAATCGGCTCATCGGGTAGATCGATTTGTTCGCCGTCGTCCTCTTCCCCGCACCGCGTCAGCGACAATGTCGGCAGGGATACACACAACGCCTCGGCGGTTTCTTCGGGCGAGTGCCCCACGGCAGCAGCAATTTCACGAACAGTAGGCTCGCGATCCAGCTGCGCCATAAGCACTTCGCGGGCGCGGGAGGCTTTGAGTGATAATTCCCGCAACGAGCGACTCACACGCACACTGCCGCCGTCGCGAAACAAGCGACGAATTTCACCGAGAATCAGCGGCACGGCATAGGTGGAAAAGCAAAAGCCACGGTCTTTATCAAAACCGTCCACCGCTTTGACCAGTCCGATGCATCCCGCTTGAAACAAATCGTCGTATTCGGGGCCTTTGCCGATAAACCGCTTGGCACAGGTGTGCACCAAGCCGATATTTTCTTCGATCGCCTTGTCGCGCTCGGTCATAACACATCCTCACGACGACGGCGCAAGCGTATGTACTTTTCCATCGTCACGGTCGTGCCTTTGCCGACTGTTGAGCGCACCTTCATGGTATCCATAAAGCTTTCCATAACCGAAAAGCCGAGACCTGAGCGATCCTCGCCACCCGTTGTGAAAAGCGGCTCTAACGCTTTCTTGACATCGGGAATGCCGCAGCCCTTATCCCGCACGCGCACCAGCACACGCCCGTTTTCGAACAGTTGCACGGTCAGATAAATATCGCCGATGTGATCGCCGTAAGCATGCACGATGCAATTTGTGACCGCTTCGGACACGGCGGTGCGCAGATCGGCAAGCTCATCCACCGCGGGATCAAGTTGGGAAACAAACGCCGACACGGCACTGCGGGCAAAGCCTTCGTTTGCGGAACGCGCCGCAAATACCATGCGCATTTCGTTCATGGTTTTCATTATGTATCATCCTTTCTTATTGCCAGATCGGCAGGCGTTCAAGACCCGCCAATCGCATCACCTTTTCCATACGCGCTGACGCACCGCGCACCTGCAGTTGTCCGCCCTGCGCCATCATAAGCTTATAACGCCCCATCACAAAGCCGATGCCCGAGCTGTCCATAAACGAGATGCCGCCGAAATCGAGCACCAATTTTTGCGGATGGCGCTCACGAATCACACGGTCTACCCGTTCGCGCAGCGGTGCGGCGTTGTGGTGATCCAGTTCACCGCTTAAATAGACGGTGGCGATGCCGTTGTCCAGGGAGGTTTTCACATCCATCTGTTTTCATCCTTTCCGATCGCTTGTCCGCGTTCACTTCTATTATACGAAGAACATTTGGCGAAAACCGCCGAAACACGCCGTCGATTGGCCTTTTTTCGAAAAAAGTTTGAAAAAATGAAAAATAGGGGTTGATTTTTTTGCGCCTTGCCAGTATAATGGTCTAGCGTCATGTGGCTGACCGCCTATGATGCCGCGTATATTCGGAGAAGTCGCGTAGCTGGTCGAGCGCG
>JAZURB010000172.1:0-1949 GCA_045605945.1 Acutalibacteraceae bacterium | reverse complement strand
TGAAGGCTTGCTTGCGACCTTCATGGGCAAGAAAAAGCTCATCGCCGAAACGGGCGCCGGTCAGCACGGCGTGGCACTCGCCACGGCAGCGGCGTATTTCGGCCTCGAATGCGACATTTATATGGGCGAGGTCGACATCGCGAAGCAGCACCCGAATGTCATCCGCATGAAGATGCTCGGCGCAAACGTCATCCCCGTTACCCACGGCCTCAAAACACTCAAAGAAGCGGTGGACGCCGCGTTCGAGGCGTATTTGAAGGAATACAAGGACGCGATCTACTGCATCGGTTCCTGCCTCGGCCCGCACCCGTTCCCGAAAGTGGTGCGCGATTTCCAATCGGTCATCGGTATCGAAGCGCGCGAGCAATTCTTTGACATGACCGGCATCATGCCTGACGCGGTGTGTGCTTGCGTCGGCGGCGGCTCGGACAGCCTCGGGATGTTCACGCCGTTCCTGTCCGATCCCGTCGAGATCTACGGCGTTGAGCCGCTCGGTCGCGGCAGCAATGTCGGCGATCACGCGGCGACGATGCAATTCGGCACCAAAGGTATGCTGCACGGTTTTAAGAGCTATGTGCTGCAGGACGAAAACGGCGAACCGCAACCCGTTTACTCGATTGCCAGCGGTCTGGACTATCCCGGCGTCGGCCCCGAGCATGCGTATCTGCGTGACCGCGAGCGCGTGCATTATGTCACCGCATCGGATGAAGAAGCAATGGAAGCGTTCTTCCTGCTTTGCCGCTACGAAGGCATCATCCCCGCGATCGAAAGTGCGCACGCGCTGGCGTATGCCATTCGCTACGCAAAGGAGCATCCCACGGGTTCGATCCTTGTGTGCCTGTCGGGTCGCGGCGACAAGGACATCGATTATGTTTACGAAAACTACGGCTGCGGCGAGCAGTTCAACCTCGATCAATATAAATAAGCGAAAACCCCCGCTGGAGTGAGCGGGGGTTTTTTTAGAGATCGATATGCGCATCGCCCTACAACTTCCGGCGATGGGAGTAGGGAACGCCCTGTGTGGCGTTCCGTTTTCGCGGCGCGGCACACAGGCCGCGCCCTACGAGGTTACCGCAAGGTTCGTCCCATTCGGTTGCGCCACGGCGAGATACATTCGACTTCGTCTCATCCTGCGTCAGCCCTTAAGCGCAGCGCGCTACGCGCGCGTAGTCGAATGGGTCTCGGATGAGACTCCGCTCAGTATGACGCGCCGCGGTAACAACATCCGTTCCGTTTTTGCGGAGGACATAACCACGCGATATGTAGGATATGCGCTGTGCGCACCAACGCATCGCCCGTTTTATTCCAAAATATTGCTGGTGATAAAATCGACGCCGAGATCGATCAAGCGCGCGGCATCATCGGGATGATCCACCGTCCAGCAGTTGACCTTCAGCCCCGCCGCCTTACATTTCGCCATAAACGCGGCGTTAACACCGCCCCATTGGATATCGATATCCATGCCGTTGGCGGCGAGCTCGCCGATCAACCAATCCATATCCGCGCGGTCGCCCGTCAAAAACTGCACCGTTTGGTCGGGATAGAGCGCTTTGACATCCTGCAAATTCTCATACACAAACGAGATGAATACCACCTTCTCAAGATAGCCCATCGCCGCGATGCGGTCGCACAAGCGGACGATATCGTCTTTACAAAAGCGGTTTTTCAGTTCGAGCACCGCGATCTTTTCGTATTTTCGGCAAATCGCGATATACTCCTCCACCGTCGGGATGCGCAAATCGCCGCGACGCTTTGAGCCATCCTTATCAAACAGCACGATCTCCTTGAGCGCCGCAAGCGTTGTCTCTTCGATCACGATATCCTCGCCCGCAACGCGCGTCGCGGTATCGTCATGGATGACAACAAACTCGCCGTCCGCCGCCACATGCACATCCGTTTCGATGCCGAAGTGCGAGCGGTTTCCCGCCGCCACATACGCCGCGCAGGTG
>JAZURB010000171.1:0-1658 GCA_045605945.1 Acutalibacteraceae bacterium | reverse complement strand
TTAGCGCGCAACGCCTCGCAGATATGCGCAGCGGTATGCGCACCCACATCACCCATGATCAAAATTTCTTCGAGTTCTTCGAACAAGTCCTCGTCGATCTTCGTGAAGCTTTTGAGCATGGAATTGACCGAGCTCATCAATGAATCGCGTGTCTTTTTCAGACCCGCGCCGATCTTACTGAAAAAACCCATTGAAATGCTGCTCCTTTCCGATTAGTGAACCTCAAGTCCGAGCTTTTCTTCCAATTCGCCCACGCGCAGCTCCAGCAGCTTGGAAACGCCCTTCTCCTGCATCGTGACACCGTAAAGCACATCGGCTTCCTCCATGGTGCCGCGACGGTGGGTGATGACGATAAACTGCGTGCGGTCGCACATGCGACGCAAATACTGTGCATAACGGTCGACATTGACATCGTCGAGCGCGGCTTCGATCTCGTCAAGCACACAGAACGGCGACGGCGTTACGCGCAGGATCGCAAACAGCAACGAAATGGCAACCAGCGCCTTTTCGCCGCCCGACAACGCCTCCAGATGGAGGATCTTTTTGCCGGGAGGTTGCACATGCATCTCAATACCGGTGTTGAGCACATCCTCGGGATCGGTGAGCGACAGGGTCGCTTTACCGCCTTCAAACAGCTCGGTGAACACCGCGCCGAAATGCTGATTGATCTGATTAAAGCGCTCGATGAACATGGTCTGCATCTGTCCCGTCAGCTCATTGATCAGTGAGAGCAGCTCCTTCTTGGAGATCTCGACATCGTTGACCTGCGCAGACAGGAACGCATAGCGCTCGCTGACCTCTTTGAATTCCTCGATTGCCTCGACATTGACGCTGCCGAGGTGACGGATCTTATTCTTGAGTTCTTGCAGACGGCGGGAGGCAGCAGGCGCATCCTCAACGGCAGGCACCGACTCGGCAGCCTGCGCACGCGTCATTTCGTATTCCTCGAGCAGCTTGGTCTCGATTTCGGTGGCTTGGTTTTCGGCAGCGATCTGCTTCTCTTCCAAGCGCGCCACCTCGCGGCCCGCAAGCTCGCGTTCCTCGACCTTATCGCGCGAGCGCTGACGGATGCCCGTTTGCGCCGCTTCGATCTCGGTGCGGCGCGCGGTCAATGCGGCGATCTCGCTCTCGCCCGCCTTCGCTTTTTCGCGCAGCGCCTTGGCGTTTTCGGCAAGCACGGCGATTTCATCATCCATGCGACCGTGCGCAGCTTCCAACTCCTCGATCTGCGCTTGCAGGTGTTGGCGATAGCCCGCCGCATCGTTACGACGCGCGGCAAGTTCGACAAGGCTGAACTGCATGGCGTCGATCTCGGTGGCGAGCGTCGCCGCCTGCAGCTTGCTTTCACTGATCTGCTCGGTGATCGCCTCGCGGCGCTCTTGCAGCTCGCGGCGACCGCCCGCGAGCGTTTCGATCTCGTTGTTGATCGCCTGTTGACGCTCGGCAGCAGCGGTCATTGCCTCGCGTGCAGCCGCCATTGCCTCGCGGCACGCCGCAGCACGCTCTTGCAAGCGCGCGGTTTCGCGCTCGCGATCTTGCGCAGCGGCTTTTGCCGATGTCGCAAGCTCGCTCAAACGGCGACGCTCTGCTTCAAAACGGATGAGATCCTCGGTGGCGGCGGTAAGCTCCGCGGTTTGCGCCGTCCACTGCGCCTTCGC
>JAZURB010000170.1:0-9613 GCA_045605945.1 Acutalibacteraceae bacterium | reverse complement strand
TCACAGAACGACATGGCTACGATCCGACTTATGCACCAGTTGCGATATGGCAATAATCACACTGCGCAAGATCATTTTTTCTTCGGGATGGCGGGCTGTCAGCTCGTCGATCGCCTCCACGCCGTCGCTCATGCCGAAGGTGAAAAACAGCATGTTTTTCAGCTCTTTGCAGAAATAATCATAGGCAATGTCAGTGGGGTAATAGGTCTTTTGCATATCCAAGATCTGCTTTACGCGATCCATTGACAGCACGCTTTTTGCCAGCGTCACAAAGAACAAATATGCAATTTGCTCGGCGTTGTATTGCTTTTTCACGGGCGGGGAGATGATACCCTGCTTCACATAGTTGCTCACCATGGAAGGGGTCAGCTCCATCACTCCGAGCGGCTCCAAAAAGCCGTTAATGTATTTCACCGTCTGCTCTAAGTAGAGCCCGATTTGCGGCAACTCCCGATAGGTCGGCAGGCGGAAATCTTCAAGGGTCGGCTTTGTCATAGCGATCGCCTTTCTCAGTCGGCAAGGATAACCTTGCAGAATTTCTTTTTACCGCGACGCAGCACAATGCCGTCGCCCGACAGCGCTGCTGCATCGAATGCTGCGCGGGTGTCGGTGATTTTTTCACCGTCCACGCTGACGCCGCCCTGCTCCACAGCGCGACGCGCTTCCGAGCGGGAGGGAACGAGGCCCGAAGCCACCAGCAGCGTGAGGATGTCCGCGCTGCCGTCGGTGAGCGTGTCTGCTGCGATTTCCGCGGTGGGCATATCCGCTGCGTTACCGCTGCCGAAGAGTGCGCGCGCACCCTCTTGCGCCTTGTTGGCTTCTTCCTCGCCGTGCACGAGCTTGGTCAGCTCAAACGCGAGGATCTCTTTGGCGGTGTTGAGTTGGCTGCCTTCCCAGGTATCCATCTCGTTGATCTGCTCAAGCGGCAGGAAGGTCAGCATGCGCAGGCATTTGAGCACATCCGCATCCGCTACGTTGCGCCAGTATTGATAGAAATCGAACGGCGAGGTTTTGTTGGGATCGAGCCACACCGCACCCGATTGGGTTTTGCCCATTTTTTTGCCCTCGGAGTTGAGCAGCAGGGTGATGGTCATGGCATACGCGTCTTTACCAAGTTTACGACGGATTAGTTCCGTGCCGCCGAGCATGTTGCTCCATTGATCGTCACCACCGAACTGCATGTTGCAGCCGTACTTCTCGTAAAGCGCGAGGAAGTCGTAGCTTTGCATGATCATGTAGTTGAACTCGAGGAAGGACAGGCCGCGCTCGAGGCGTTGCTTGTAGCATTCTGCGGTCAGCATGCGGTTCACGGAGAAATGCGCGCCCACATCACGCAGCAGCTCAATGTAGTTGAGTTTCGTGAGCCAATCGGCGTTGTTGACCATGAGCGCCTTGCCGTCGGAAAAATCGATGAAACGGCTCATCTGCTGCTTAAAGCATTCGCAGTTGTGCGCGATCGTCTCGGTGGTCATCATCTGGCGCATATCGGTACGACCCGAAGGATCGCCGATCATCGCCGTGCCGCCGCCGATAAGCGCGATGGGACGGTTGCCCGCCATTTGCAAACGCTTCATCAGGCAAAGTGCCATAAAGTGACCGACATGCAGGCTGTCCGCTGTCGGGTCAAAGCCAATGTAAAAGGTCGCTTTGCCGTTGTTGACCATTTCTTTAATTTCTTCTTCATCGGTAACCTGCGCGATCAGACCGCGCGCTACCAGTTCTTCATATACCGTCATGGGGTTTTTCGCTCCTTGTGTCAAAAATCTTCTAACTAAACATTATAGCGCTTTTTTGCGGGATGTCAAGTAGGCGACACAGGTGCGCACTTGTTAAGAATATCTCCTGTAAATAATAGTTGAAAATATAATAATTGTATGTTATGATAATATATAGGTTATTATGGTTAAAAATACTTGCTATGCAAGGAGGACTTTACAGTATGAAACGAACTCTTATTCGTGTGCTGGCGACAACGCTCACGATCGTGATGCTCGTCACCATGCTCGGCGTGTTCCCGATGACGACATCGGCGGAGCAAACGAGCGAGATGCCTGTGCTCGCGTATGTGCCGCTGGATGACCGTCCCGTCGTCACCGACCGTGTGCAGTATGCCGCGGTTGCTGCGGGCTTCAACATTCAGCTCCCGCCCGACAAATCGTGGTATCAAACGCATCTGGATAACCAGCTTTTTAACACCGACGACACCCGCACGGGAAATACCGACGAGCGTCAGGTCGGCAGTGGTCTGCGTATCATGGATTGGCTTGAGGAAATGGAAGATGCAGGCTGCGATCATTACATCATTCATCTGGATATGATGTTCTCGGGCGGTCTTGTCGGTTCGCGTTATCCCGATACGCATTATGATAACGATGGGTATTTGGATATCTCCGAGCAGTTGGCGATCGCCGCAAGACTGGTGGCACTGTCGGAAAATCCGGAAAACCATGTGTATTTCATCGATACTGTCATGCGTCTGGCATCGACCAGTGGTTTCAAAGGCTACAAAAGCGATGTGTACAATGCATTGCGTTCCTATTCGCGAAAGGGTCGCCCCACGCTGAACGCGAACAACTGGAAAACGACCGATTATGCCAAAGCCTGCGCCTTCTTGGATAGCAAAGCGGAGCAAGGTGCTATTAAGTGGTTCTACCAAAAGGATGAGAACTGGAACACTATTTCGCCCTCTTCGCCGCTGACGCAAAGCGTTCTGGATCTGTATCATCTGGCGCGTCATCGCAAGGCCCGCCTTATCAACTACATGATTCAATATGCGCCTTCGTCGTATTATGTTATCGGCGTTGATGATGCCAGTCCGAAGAACACCATCCAAACCAACGAAATCAAATTCATCGAAGCGCGTATGCAGGCGATGGGTATTACCTACAACCTGTTCGCGGACGCCGACTCGCTGGGCCTGATGGCGCTTGCGCGTTGCTCGGTGGATTATCATTGCGGCGGTGTTGCGCCGAAGATCCGCGTGAAGTACTACGGCAGCCGTCAAAACGATCCCGCTGACCAGTACGATATCGGCACGCTGCAATCGAACGTGGAAGGTCACCTTGAATGCGCCGGTGTTGAGGTGACTGAGGACTCGAGCAAAGCGAATTTGCAACTTCTTATTTTGACGCGTATCGGTCCGGAAGATCCCGAAAACGACGATATGGAAACCAGCAATGACTATACGGAGTACAGCAGCTACAAATCGTCCTATGAAAGTAATATCAACAACTTGGTAGCGCGTGCAAACGAAAATATCGCCAACAATATCCCGACGATTGTTATGGATTGCTCGGCTATTTTTGATAAAGCATTTGCTGCCGGTGGCGCCAATCTGCAGGATGCTCTGGTCAACAACTGTACCGATCTTGGTCGTCTGATTGGCTACAGTAACTGGAACACGGCAGGTAACACGATCGGCATCAGCATCGGTCAAGGCGTTTCCCGTTATGCATATCTGGCAGGTTCGGCTCCCAAGACTGCCGAGGCGACGATTGCTGCTGCGCAGTCCATCACCTATTCGTATGTGAAGGATATCATTTATGTTGCACGTCATAAGCAGGACGGCAAGGCATGGATGTGGAAGTATAAGTTCTTCCGTGACTCGAACTTTGCCCAATCTTCGAATTCAAAGAACGCAGAAATAGGTTTGAAAGTGACCTATGATAATAACGGCAATATGTACGAAACCATGCTGCAGTATGCATTTACAGGTAACCCGAAACGCAATTATGAGTTCTGCAACACCGAGCGTTATCTCAACAACTCGTTGGAATGGGAAATGGGCGGCACTCATCCCGATAGCAACACGCATACCGACAGCTTCCTTGAGCTTGCGGATATCCTGATGGAAGACACCGTTTACACAGATCTGCACGACGGCGCGCACAAAACGAGCGCGATCGGCACGATCAAGCTTTCCAATTTCCGTATGCCGTGGTATCGTCTTTTCGAGATCACCTTCAACATCGCGGTGGAAATGGAAGATGTGTACACCTACGAGAACGGCTATATTTCGGTGCAGCCCGGCACGGAATTTGAAGGCTTTGCCGAGGATGTTCGCGTGGATAAAACCGTAAAAGAGGATACCGAGTTCTACAGCTCGTCGCATACCTACACCGATTATCGCAGCAAGACGATCACGCTGGCTTCTCCCGGCCCCGCGATTTACACGCAGGACAGCACAGCCGATGTGTCTGTGTCGCGCACATCGACGAGCAACGCGCTTGTCGGTACGGGCTATAAAGTGACCATCAACGGCACGGCGTATTACACTGTCGTCAACGGCGATGTGTCGAGTAGCGTTATCACCGAGGGTGACGGCAAGATCAATACGCAGGACGCGCGTGATGCGCTGCGTTATGTGGTCGGCTCGATCGATTTGTCCGATGCGCAGCTTCAAGCGGCCAATATGGATGGCAGTAGCTCGGTCGGCAGTAACGATGCTCGCCGTATCCTGCAAAAGGCGCTGGGCATGGCATAATCCACCAAAACCGCACTTTTTATCGCGGGCGGTCATAGAGTGACCGCCCGCTGATTTTTTTAAAGGAGGATGTTCTTTATGAAACGAATGCTTTCGGCACTGCTTGCACTCGTGATGATCGTCACCGCGCTTGCCGTTGCCCCGATCGGTGTGTCGGCAGAGGTGAGTTCGGACATGCCGCTTTTGGCATTTGTGCCGCTCGATAACCGCCCTGTTTGCACCGACCGCGTGCTGTATCAGGCGCGTTCGGCGGGCTTCGATCTTCGTCTGCCTGATGAGGATCTCTATCGCACCTACCTCGACGGGCAGGGCGTGAACGCCAACGGCACTCAACACGGTGACGGCACCAAAATCATGGATTGGCTCGAGCAAATGGACAAGCAAGGCTGCGATTACTTTATCATCCACCTTGACCAGATGTTCTCGGGCGGTCTTGTCGGCTCGCGTTATCCCGACACCACGGCGGTCACTTCGGTGGAAAGTAACATCATCGACCGTCTGATCGTGCTCACCAACGACGGCAACAACCATGTGTATTTCGTCGATACCGTGATGCGCCTCGCTTCGACGGGCGGCTATAAAGGCTATGTGCAGGGGGAATACGGTTCGTTCCGTGAGTATGCCGCACTGCCCCGCAAGCAGTTGGATACGGCGGGCTTCCGCACGGCGGATTACAACACCTCCGTCGGTCAGCTCGACGCGATCGTTGCGGGCTACCAAACCGCGCCCTCGGGCGATTGGATCGGCTATTATACGGGTGAGCGCACCGATTGGATGGCGCCGCTCACGCAGGATATGGTCAACGAATACCATGCTTTCCGTCGCCGCAAGCTCGACCTGCTCAACCTGATGATGCAGTTCGGCAACCGCACCGCGACCTACATTGTCGGCGTGGACGATTCCAGTCCCAATGTCACCATCCAAACCAACGAGATCAATTTCATCAAAGCGCGTATGGAAGCGCTCGGCTATGATTATTATTTGTTCGCCGACACCGATTCGCTGGGCATGATGGCGCTTGCGCGCTGTGTCGCGGATCATTACAATGATCCTACCAAGGTGAAAGTGCGTTACTATGGCAGCAAAATTGACGTCGCTGCCGACAGCTACGATTTCGGTACGCTGCGCACCAATGTATCCTCGCATCTGGCGTGTGCCAATGCTGCAGTTGTGGATAACGATGCCGACATGGAGTTGCTCGTGCTCACCAAAGCCGACACGACCGTGAAATCCACCGGCGCGGAAGATACGAAGTATACCGCCAACATCCGCGCGCTGATCGATCAAGCGAAATATAACATTGCTAACAATATTCCCACCGTTGTGGTCGATTGCTCGACCGAATCCAACTTCCAGATGTCTGCTGTTTTGGGTTATACCAACCTGCAGGATGAGCTGCTTGAAAATCTCGATGTGACCCGTCTGCTCGGCTACAGCAACTGGAACACTGTCGGCAATACGCTGGGTATCGCGATCGGTCAAGGTGTTGCGCGTTATACCTATCTTGCCAACGCAGATACGATCAGTGCGGATTCGCATGTTGCCTTCGTGCAAGCGATGACCTATTCCTATATTAAGGATATTACCTATAATGCACGCCAAAAGCATTCCGAAACCCAGTGGACTTTCCAATGGTGGATCAATAACACCATCGGTGGCTCGGGCTGGAACAGCAGCAACTTCTACGCGGAAATGATGGCATATAATGACGGCGACAGCTATAAACAGGATTGGGAGCTGTGCCGCGGCGAACGCGTGGTTAATAACGGCCTCGAATGGTATATTATGATGAATCGCGATCCGAACGACTACAACGGTTGCGGTCAACAGGTGCTTAATGCCGTCGAAGCAGGTGCGATCTACACCGACCTGAACGGCACCGTACAGACGGCGCAGGTCGGTGATGTGTCGCTGTCGCGTTTCCGCTTCCCGTGGTATCGCCAGTTTGAAATGACATTTGATATTGCTGCGACAGTTGGCAGTTATATGGTGGAGCAATCGCTGATTAAAGGTGTGATGCCCGGCACCACCGTGGCGGCATTTGCGAATGAAGCGCGAGCGCAATTTGGGGCTTCCGGCGTGGTACTCGGCAAATGGGACGGCACCGCTCCCGCGACGAATGAAGCGCTCGGCACGGGATATTCGGCATCTATCGTTATCGATGAATATACCTCCTACAGCTATACTATCGTCGTTATGGGCGATGTTTGCGGCGCAACCGCCGAAGGCGGCGACGGTAAAATAAACACTGCCGATGCCCGCGAAGCGTTGCGCTATGCGCTGAAGATCACCGATTTCTCCGCGGCTCAGATTGCGGCAGCAGATATCGATGCCACAGGAAATGTGAATACCGCGGATGCGCGTGAGATTTTGCGCATGTCGCTCGGTCTGTAAGAAAGCATAAAAAGGTCGTTCACCGTTTGGTGAACGACCTTTTTTGTTATGATTAAATTTATGCTGCGGCAATGCTCGTGATCTCAAACAGCGTTTGCTCTTCACTGAGACGGGTGTATTCCACCGTCACCTCATCGCCGACCGCAAGGAACGGCAGTTCTTCGGAAAGTGTTACCGTCGCGGTATACACATTGGCGTCATCTTTAAAACGGAAGTAGTAGCGAGTCGAACCATCTACCACCGCATCGGCGATCGCCTCGATTTCAGCGGTAAAGGTAGTCGTTTCGGTGGTGATCTCCACCTCATCATCCGACTGCAACTTGGCGATATAATCGGTTTGTGCTGCCTCCACGGTGTCGCCCGTGCCGACCACTTGGTAACGCTGCACATCCACATACGCATACATCTTCACAAGCCCCGACGCATCCTTAAGCGACATGAAGTAGGTCGGACGATCCGCTACGTTGAGCAGAATGGGGAAGGTGGCTTTATAACCGAGATGCTGCACCTGACCTTCCGCCGATGCCATCGCGGAATATTCCTCGGCACCCGGCACGGTGTAGAACTTGGTCGCCTTGGTGCGCATGTTGACAAGCACAAAGCCGATATTCGACTCATCCGCCGTTGCCGAGGTCATGCCCGTATACAAATACACATCGTCGCCGACGGTGATGTAGTTGTAGCCGTCGGTCGTTTGGCGCACATTGCGCTGACCGAAATACGCGTTGATATAGCCTTCTTGGTATTTGCCGTTCCAGTTGAGCTGCTCGATAACATAGTTCGCATCGTAAACGCGATCGATCCATGCAGGAATATCCGCCACTTCGTAGTAAGCGGATTCACCCGTGTCGGCCTTGACGAGCACCGCGCCCTTGACATCGATGCCGCTCCATACACCGATGCGGTATTCCATGCAGGGAGCAACCCAGTAGGGATTGCCTTCGTCGTCGATCTCGAACAACACCTCGCCGAAAATCTTGGTGGGGTAGGCGAAACGCAGGTAGCGGTGAATATTACGCATAAAATATTCGCTTTCGGAATAGCGCATTCCCTTACCCTCGGGCAAACGCACAAGCTCGGTGTCCTGCGTCACCATATCGACGACGATATAGCCGGGAATACCTTGGTTGCGGTTGCCGAGCCATTTGAAGAAATCGGCATAGGTGAGGGGGGTAACGCGTGTCGGTTTGCCACCGACATTGATTTGCGTATAATCGGCCGAGATCTCAAACTGGCTGACCAAATCGGGGATCGTGCCGAGCTGGCGTTGTCCGAGACGCATTGCGGTATCGCGATCCACAACGGGGATTTGATCCATCGAAAGCTGCGAAATATCTTCGGAAAAATCGCCGTCCTCAATCGTGATCAAATCGCGATAGCGCGCCGCGTTGAAGATTTCCGCACCGATAATACCGCAAAAAATCATCAACACGATCAGCGTTGCTGCGGTGATGAGCACGCCGAATTTCCACGAACGCTTTTTGCCGTTTTGTTTTTGGCGGCGAAATGCGGAAAAATCCACTTGCCCGTTGTTCATGTTGCTGCCGAAGTGCTTGAGCTTGGCGAAAATTTCGCCGATCGAGAAGCAAATGACCAACGCAATCAGCACTTCAATGATGTAAGTCCAAAACGCGGGGGAGCGAAGGTTGAGCGGCGGCAGCTGAAACCAAAACAGCAAAAATGCAATAACCGCCGCGACGATGCCGCTGATTACGCGCGGCAGAGTGCGGGAAGTTTTCATAAAACATCCTCCTTGATACAATATAATAAGAATACTATAGCATTTCGGCTTGTCGAATGCAAGTGAATAATCTGTAACGCTTGTACGGCTTTTGCCATTGACGGCGCGGTCGCGGTGTGGTACAATAGATATGAATTTTGTTTGAAAGAGGCGTGAGTGCATGAAAGCCGTCGGTTTTGACAATCAACAATATTTAACAATGCAGTCCGAGCAAATTCGCGATCGCATTGCCCATTTCGGCGGCAAGCTGTATCTGGAATTCGGCGGCAAGCTGTTTGATGATTTTCATGCGTCGCGCGTGCTGCCCGGCTTCGCGCCCGGCAGCAAGATCCGCATGCTGCAGCAGCTTAAAGACGATGTCGAGATCGTTATTACGATCAACGCGGCGGATATTGAAGCCAATAAGATCCGCGGCGACTACGGCATCACCTATGATGAGGATGTGCTGCGCCTGATCGATACCTTCCGCGAGCTGGATATCTATGTCGGCAGCGTGGTGCTCACCCGTTATAACGGTCAAGCGGCAGCCGACGCGTTCCTCAAACGCTTGACGGCGCTGGGCATCCGTTCTTATCGCCATTATCCCATTGCGGGGTATCCTTCCAATGTAGCGCATATCGTCAGCAACGAGGGCCTCGGTCAAAACGAATATATTGAAACGACCCGTTCGCTCGTGGTTGTCACCGCTCCCGGCCCGGGAAGCGGGAAAATGGCAACTTGCCTGTCGCAGCTGTATCATGATCATAAGCGCGGCGTGACGGCGGGGTATGCAAAGTTTGAAACATTCCCGATTTGGAATTTGCCCCTTAAGCATCCCGTCAATCTGGCGTATGAGGCGGCAACCGCCGACCTTAACGATGTCAATATGATCGATCCCTTCCATCTGGAAGCTTACGGCGAAACTACCGTGAACTACAACCGCGATGTGGAAATTTTCCCTGTGCTCAACGCGATTTTTGAGCGCATTCAAGGCACCTCACCTTACAAGTCTCCCA
>JAZURB010000169.1:0-3520 GCA_045605945.1 Acutalibacteraceae bacterium | reverse complement strand
GCCTCAGGTTGATAATAATCATAATAGGAGACAAAATATTCAACGGCATTATGGGGGAAAAATTCACGAAATTCGCTGCACAGCTGCGCAGCAAGCGTTTTGTTATGTGCCAAAACCAGCGTCGGTCGATTCACTTTCGCTATCACATTCGCCATGGTAAAGGTCTTGCCCGAGCCGGTAACACCAAGTAATGTTTGCTCACGATCGCCACGCAAAATACCTTCACTCAAGCTTTCAATCGCCTGCGGCTGATCACCGGTCGGCTGATAAGGACACACAAGCTCAAAACGTTCCACAAAACCTCCCCCTTTCCGATCGCACATTTATTATAGTATAACACAATTAAATGAAAATGAAAAGAACTAAATGGTATAAACCATATATTTTACCGTATTTTCAAAAAAAAGCATTTTGGTCTTTTCAACCGCAGAAAAATATGGTACAATAACAAACAATCTAAGATAAGGAGGCGGTTTTCGTGGATCATGACGCTTTTACTTCGGGCGTTGTCCCCGGCGGTTTGCTGAATTCTCGTGAAATCCGCATTTTAATATGTTATATGCTTGCCGGTGTTGATGAGCCGATGTCTCGTCAATCCATCGTCGAGATTATTTTCGCTGAAGGCATGGCTAACTTTTTCGAAGCGGAGGCGGCAATCGACGAATTGGTACGATTAGGAAACATCGAGGAAGATGCTGACGGCTTGTTAACCCTGACACCCATGGGGCACGACGCTTCCTCTACTCTCACCACGCATATCCCGTTGACTATTCGAGAACGCTCAGTGGAAGCCGCTATCCGCCTGCTCACCAGACAACGACGTGAGCGCGAAAACCGCGTTGAATTCGAAAAACTGGATAACGGTGTTGCCGTCACATGCAGTATCGATCGCACGGATCATCCGATGATGTCTTTTACGTTGCGCGTGGCGGATATGCAACAAGCCAATTTGATCCGCGATCGTTTTCTGGACGATCCGGTAACGGTATACCGCTTGCTGATCGGTTTACTTTCGGGTGAAGCGCAATTCCGCAAAGTCGGCAACCGTACCATGTTGGATATTACTTTATAATTTATAACGGGTAGACAGTTTAACTGTCTACCCGTTTTTCATACTCGAATATAATTCGCAGCCGCATAACCGATTATGCCGTTATAATCCACCACATACCAATTATCAAACGCACCGTTAACAATAACCGACGCATTATTCGGAATCGAACCGATGACCGCTGCGTTGATTGTCGGGCGAGAACGAATATTCAAAGCGCCGCCGTTAGTCGCCGCAACGCCGATTTTCTGCGGCATCGCTTCAATAAACGGAATCGAGAAATACAACGCCAAAGCTTGCACAAGTGCACGCGCAATACCGTCAATATTATCCCGAATCCATGAAGCATCCTCTACATTGTCGTGATACGCAATCTCCGCCAGAACGGAAGGGGCGTTTGTGCGACGAACTTCAGCGAGATTCGTTGTCGGCACTGTGCGCACCAACTCGGGAAGCGGATATATTTCACGCAATGTATCGACAATAAACTCTGCAGCACGACGTCCTTCCGAGCTTGGAGTATAATAATAAATATCACTCCCACGCACTCGTCCTTCATTCCCTGTTCCCGCCGCATTGGAGTGCAAAGCTAAATGCAAATCGTAAAAGGATGCATTGGATTCTTCGATCACCTGCGATAGTGTTTGATCGGGACGATTTCTTGTATACGCTATTCCTGTCGATCGCAAATACGGTTCCATGGCATCCGCCACCAAATTCATATACCCTTCTTCCGTGCCCCCGATTACATACGGATTCCACTCCTGCAATGACGGGCTCAAATAAACACGCGGCATTTCATCCCCTCTTTCCGGTTGATAATAAAAAATATGCAAATCCCTGCAAAAAAATGATATTTTCGCTTGACAATCCCGTCTGAAATGCGTATAATACGAATAAGCACTTCATCGCTTTAAAGTGTTTTGGTCATAAAGCGATAACAATTTTGAAACGAGGTTATGTTTATGGGTCCCCTGTTAGTCAAACTTTCCATGTTGGTCGTGTTTTTTGCAATCACGATTATCGTCGGCGTTGTATGTCGTCGCAGCGCCACCGACACCGCCGGTTTCGTGCTCGGCAATCGTAGTGTCGGCCCTTGGCTGACCGCTTTCGCATACGGTACTTCTTATTTTTCCGCCGTTATATTTATCGGTTATGCGGGTCAATTCGGCTGGCGTTTCGGCATCGCTTCTACATGGATCGGCATCGGCAACGCGTTGGTAGGTTCGCTTCTCGCTTGGGTCATTCTCGGCCGCCGCACACGCGTGATGTCACAACATCTCGACACCAAAACAATGCCGGAATTCTTCGCGAAAAGATACAACAGCAAAGCACTTCAAATCGCCGCAGCGCTGATTGTTTTCATCTTTTTAATCCCTTATACAGCCTCGCTTTACAACGGTCTGGCGCGTTTGTTTGAAACTGCATTTAACGTTCCTTACGAAATGTGCGTTGTACTCATGTCAATCCTCACGGCTGTATACGTAATCATCGGCGGTTACACCGCCACAGCAGTTAATGATTTCATCCAAGGCATTATCATGCTGTTTGGCATCGTCGCTGTTATTACTGTGGTTTTAAACGGACAAGGCGGATTCACTCAAGCGCTTCATAAGCTCGCCTGTGTAACCGATGAAACCGTAACAACCCCCGGCGCATTCAACTCATTCTTCGGTCCCGAACCCTTTAATCTGTTCTGCGTTGTTGTGTTAACTTCACTCGGTACATGGGGCTTACCGCAGATGGTTCAAAAGTTTTACGCAATTAAGAATGAACGTTCGATCAAAACCGGCACACTGGTTTCGACCGCATTCGCCTTTATCGTGGCAGGCGGTTGCTATTTCCTCGGCGGTTTCGGTCGCCTCTTCGGTGAAGATCCCTCGCTTTACAATACCGAAACCGGCAAGGTAATTTATGACGCGATCATTCCTGCCATGGTTTCCAAGCTTCCCGATATCCTTATCGGTGTCGTTGTTGTACTCGTCCTCTCAGCGTCTATGTCCACGCTTTCGTCGTTAGTGCTGACTTCCAGTTCTTCGCTGACTCTGGATTTTCTCAAATCGACCTGCATGAAAAAAATGTCTGATAAATCATCGTTGTTTATCATGCGTGTTTTTATCGCGGTATTTATTGTAATTTCCGCTGTTATCGCTATCGTGCAATACCAATCCTCCGTCACTTTCATCGCGCAGCTCATGGGCGTTTCATGGGGCGCATTAGCAGGCTCTTTCCTCGCACCGTTCCTCTATGGCTTGTATTCTAAGCGCATCACCAAAGCGTCTGTCTGGGTTTCGTTTGTATTCGGCGTAGGCGTTATGCTTGTCAATCTGATCGACACGCTGCTTATCGATGTCTCGATCTTCCCCGCTTTCTTGCAATCGCCAATCAATTGCGGTGCATTCGTTATGGTAATCGGTCTTGTCTTGGTTCCGCTTGTCAGTCTTGTCACCAAGGCACCTGATAAAGAGC
>JAZURB010000168.1:0-8518 GCA_045605945.1 Acutalibacteraceae bacterium | reverse complement strand
GCCCACGGCACGGGCAGACTGATCACCAGATCCGCGCCGCCTTGCAGCGCTGTCTTGGCGCGCACATACGGATCCGCAAGCGCCGGCTCACCGCGCTGAGTGAAAAAGCCGCTCATCACCGCCACGATATGCGTGGCATCACCGCCCTTTTCGGCGCGCGTTTGCTCAATATGATAGGCGTGACCGTTGTGAAACGGATTATATTCGGCAACAATGCCTGCGATCTTCATGCGTTCGACACTCCTTTTTGCGAAATATGCGAAAATCACTTGAAAAATGTACAAGAAGGTACTATAATAAGTAGTTAGAAACATAATATTTATAGGGTATATCTGCAGTATACCGCATTCGTGCGAAAAAAGCAAGAATACCCTTGCGGAAGGAAAGGGATACATCATGAAAATCTTGGTCATCAACGCGGGCAGTTCGTCGCTGAAGTATCAACTCATCGATATGGAAGGCGAAAAGTGCATCGCAAAGGGTAACTGCGAGCGTATCGGCTTGGAGGGCGGCCTGTTCTCCTATGAGAACGAGAGCGGTTATGAGATCGATAAAGAAGTGTACGATATGCCCAACCACACGGTGGCGTTCGGTCGCGTGAAGGCGGCGCTCACCGAGGGCGAGGGCAAAGTGCTGGACAGCCTGTCCGAAGTGACGGCGATCGGTCACCGCATCGTGCAGGGCGGCGCTGTGTTCAGCGAGTCGGTGCTGGTCACTCCCGAGGTCATTGAGCAAATCGACGCATTGTCCCCGCTTGCTCCGCTTCACAATCCCGCGCATGTGCAGGGTATCCGCGCGGCGGTTGCGGCGTTCGGCGAGGATGTTCCGCAGGTTGTCGTGTTCGACACCTCGTTCCATTCCACCATGCCTGCCGAGGCGTATATGTTCGGTGTTCCCTATGAATTCTATGAGAAATACGCGGTGCGCCGCTATGGCTTCCACGGCACCTCGCACCGTTATGTGACCGCGCGTTGCTGCGAACTGCTCGGCAAAACCGAGGGCACGCGCATCATCACCTGCCACATCGGCAACGGCTCGTCCATCGCCGCTGTGAAGGACGGCAAGGTCATCGACACCACCATGGGTCTGACCCCGCTTGACGGCTTCCTGATGGGTACGCGCTGCGGCGCGATCGACCCCTCGGTCGTCACCTTCATCATGGAAAAAGAGGGCCTCACTCCTGCGGAAATGGATACCCTGATGAACAAAAAATCGGGCATTCTGGGTATTTCGGGCGTGTCCTCGGATGACCGCGATCTGGCGACCGCGATGGAGCAGGGCAACGAGCGTGCTAAGCTTGCTTGGAACATGCGTCGCTATCAAATCACCAAGCTGGTCGGCGGTTATGTCGCAGCGCTGGGCGGTCTGGATGCGATCGTGTTCACTGCCGGTGTCGGCGAAAATCAGATCGGTCTGCGCAAGGAAATCCTCGATTCGCTGGCGTATCTCGGCTTGACCGTGAACGAGGAAGCGAACAACACCCGCCGCACCGAGATCGAGATCAGCGGCCCCGATTCTACTATCAAGGCCTTCGTCATCCCCACAAACGAAGAATTGGTCATCGCGCGCGATACCAAAGCCATCGTTGAAAACATGTAATGAATGTACCGGCGGCGTGCCCTTCGGCGCGCCGCCGTTTTAAAGGTATAACAGGAGGTATCGTTTATGCAGACCAGACATATGATCGATCTGTGCGATCTGTCGACCGAAGAGTGGGAGGACCTCACCGCTCTCGCTTGCGACATTCGCGATAACATGGGAAAATATGCGCATGTGTGCGACGGTAAAATCATGGCAACGCTGTTTTATGAGCCGTCCACTCGCACGCAGATGTCCTTCCAAACGGCGATGCTTCGCTTGGGCGGTCGCGTGATCGGGTTTTCCGATCCCGAAAACTCGTCCGTCTCCAAGGGCGAATCGCTTAAAGATACCGTGCGCGTTGTCAGTGGCTATGCCGATCTGATCACCATGCGTCATCCGATGGCGGGCGCTGCCAAAGTGGCGTCGTTGTATTCGCGCGTTCCCGTGATCAATGCGGGCGACGGCGGACATTTGCACCCCTCGCAAACGCTGACCGACCTTGTCACGCTGCGTAACGAAAAAGGTCGTTTTGACAATTTGTGTATCGGCATGTGCGGTGACCTCAAAAACGGCAGAACGGTGCATTCGCTGCTTAAAACCATGAGCCGTTTCAAAGGCAACCGTTTTGTATTGATCTCCACGCCGTCGCTGCGCATCCCGTTGTATGTGCGCGATAAACTCATCAAAAGCGGCTGCGAATTCGTCGAGGTGGACAACCTGGTCGATGTGATCGGCGAGCTGGATGTGCTTTACATGACCCGCATCCAAAAGGAGCGTTTCGCTACCATCGAGGAATATCATGAGCAAAGCGGCATCTATGTGCTGGATGCCGAGAAGATGAAGCTCGCCAAAGACGATATGATCGTAATGCATCCGCTGCCCCGCGTGGACGAGATCACCATTGAGGTGGACGACGATCCCCGCGCCAAATTCTTCGAGCAAACGGAGTACGGTCTCTATGCTCGTATGGCGCTGATCATGACTATGCTGAAGGATGCTAAGAAGGAACTCGCGACGCTGCCTGTCGGTTCGCTGCATCTGTGCGGCAATCCCAACTGCATCACCAATCGCGAATTGTATGTGCCCAGAAATTTCCGAAGGGAGAGCGATATGCTTGTGTGCGACTACTGCGACGAGCACACCTTGCTCCCCTAACACGCTGATTATTTACGGCGCACCGCGCAAGGACGGCGCTTGCGGTCGCTTGCTTGCGACGTATACCGCCAAGACCGATGCGGCGGTGACGGTGGTGGACTGTTATGCCCGCACCGTGACACCGTGCGACGATTGTCGCGGTTGTCATAAGGTGCTTGGCTGCACCAAACGGGATATGGACGATATCTATGAAGCGATCGAAGCCGCGGATACGCTGGCGTTTATTGCGCCCGTGTATAACCGTTCATTCCCCGCGCCGATGAAAGCGCTGATCGACCGTTTGCAATGCTACTGGGCGAAACGGTTTGTGCATGGCGTGCGCCCGCCGATCGAAAAACCGAAAACCGCTCTGCTGCTGACGGCGGCGGGAAGTGATCGCGGCGACGGCAAACATCTTGAAACGCAGCTTGCTCCCGCTTTGACGGTGCTGCATGTAACGCGAACTGTGTCGTTGCATATCGACGGTACCGACAGTGAGGTTGACTGGAGCACGGTGGAACAACAATTGCATACCATGATGTAAAAAATCCCCGCGTGAGCGGGGATTTTTTATGCAGTGAAGAGGGATGACCGTGTATAATTTTGCGACAATGTCGCAGGGCGGAGATTTGCCCGCATCGCCAAATCTTCCCTTATAAATATGTTGGGCAAAATTTGTTTGTGACCTTGTTTTTTTACGCAAATTGTGCTATGCTATAGTTACTTTAATTCTGCCTTGATAGGAGGGCTCTCTTTATGAAACAACCGTGGTGGAAAAGTGCGGTGGCGTATCAAATCTACCCCCGCAGCTTTAAGGACAGCAACGGCGACGGTGTGGGCGATATCCGCGGCATCATCGAAAAGCTGGATCATCTGAAGGATCTGGGCATCGATGTTGTGTGGATCAGCCCGCTTTACAAATCGCCGATGGACGATTGCGGCTACGATATCTCCGATTATTATGCGATCGATCCCCTGTTCGGCACGAATGAGGATATGTATGAGCTGATCGATGAAGCGAAAAAACGCGGCATCAAGATCATCATGGATCTGGTTATCAACCACTGCTCGGACGAGCACGAGTGGTTCCAAAAGGCGCTTGCCGATCCCAACTGCGAAGAAGCGGACTACTTCTTCTTCCGCGAGAGCAAGGACGGCCCTCCCAACAACTGGCGTTCGATGTTCGGCGGCTCGGTGTGGGAAAATGTCGGCGGCGACCGCTATTATATGCACCTGTTCGGCAAAAAGCAACCCGATCTGAACTGGGAAAATCCCAAGCTTCGCGAAAAGCTGTACGAGAACATTCGCTGGTGGCTGGATCGCGGTATCGCGGGCTTCCGTGTCGATGCGATCGTGCATATCAAGAAAGAACCCGAGCTCGGCTCGCGTCCTGCGGACGGTGCCGACGGCATGTGTGGCCTGCAGGGTTGGGCGCGCAACACCCCGGGTATCGATGTGTTCCTCGCCGAAATGCGCGATAAGGCGTTCACCGGCTACGATGCGGAGTGCATGACCGTGGCGGAAGCGCCCGGCGTTGCCGAAGAGGATCTCAAGAATTATGTGGGCGACAACGGCTATTTCAGCATGCTGTTTGATTTCACCTATTCCGAAATCAACTTCTGGGGTCTCGGCTGGGAAAATGCTCGCATGAAAGAGGATATCCCCACCACCGAGCTGCGCGACAGCATCTTCAAACACATGATCGATGCGCAAAAGGTCGGCTGGACGGCGGTGTATCTCGAGAACCACGACTATTCGCGTTCGGTCAACAAGTATCTGCCCACGGGCGATCAGCGCGATTATCACGGTGTCACCATGCTCGCAACCATGTATATGAACCTGCGCGGCACGCCGTTTATTTATCAAGGTCAGGAGATCGGTACCACGAACATCAAGTTCAACTCGATCGACGAGGTCAACGATATCTCCACGCGTAACCACTGGGGCAACTGGACAGCGGCGGGTCTGCCGGAGGAGCAGAAGATGTACGGTCTCGAGTACAGCCGCGATCAGAACCGTATTCCCGTGCAATGGAATGCCGGTGAAAACGCAGGCTTCACGACGGGCAAGCCGTGGTTACCGATCAACCCCAACCACACCGAGATCAATGTGGAGAGCCAGCAAAACGATCCGAACTCCGTGCTGTCTTACTACAAGAAGCTCGTGAAAGCGCGTAAAGAGTCGGTCGTTTCCGAGGCACTCAGCCTGGGCGATTTTGAGCCTGCCATGCTTGATGACGGCGATATTATCGCGTATAAGCGTATCGGCGAGGAGTCGCAAGCGCTCGTTATCAACAACTATCTGAAGGCGGATCATGAGGTCACGCTGCCCTGCGCCGTGAAGAGCGTTGTTGTGTCGAACTACGACGATGTGGCTGTTGATGGCGACAAGCTGACTCTGAAGCCTTATCAGGCGGTTGTGTTTGAAATCTAAGTGTATCTTCAAATCCCACACACATCGGTGTGTGGGATTTGTTTCATGAAACCGAGGGGAAATGTATGGCGAGTTTTTTTGGCTATATGCTGACAGCGTTCGGTCAGGTGTGCATCTTGGCGGTGCTCATCGCGATCGGCTTTGCGGCGGATAAGACCAAATTATATACGGAGAAAACCGCCCGCGCGACAAACGATTTGTTGTTTTATATCATCACGCCGTGCGTGATCATCCATTCGTTTTTGAATGTGGAATTCACCGTCGAAAACGGTGTCGGCTTTTTGACGGCAGCGGTGATCGCGGTGGTGTTTCATCTGCTGGCGATCGCGCTTTCGCCGCTGTGGCATCGAAAAGCGGGCGAAGATCGCGCCATCTTCCGTTACGGCACGATTTTCGGCAATGTCGGTTACATGGGCTTGCCGCTTGCGCAAGCGGTGGCGGGCGAAAAGGGTGTGTTTTACACATCGGCGGTGGTCGCGGTGTTCAATGTGTTTGCGTTTACTTACGGCGCGCATTTGATGGACAAATCGGGTGGTAAGCGTAACATCAAGCGCATGCTCATCAATCCCGGCACGATCGGTATCACGGTCGGATTGCCGCTCTTTCTGCTCAAAGTCACGCTGCCTGACATGCTGGCGACGCCGATTGAATATATCGGCAGCTTGAATACGCCTATGGCGATGATCATGTTCGGCACTTATCTTGCCAACACCGATCTGCTCGATATGTTTCGTCGCAAAGAAAATTATATTACGGCACTGATCAAGTTGATTGCGCTGCCGCTCTTTTCGGTGACGGTGCTGTGGCTGATCGGTGTGCGCGGCGATTTGCTGCTGACAGCCGCGGTGTTCACCGCCGCACCTTGCGCGAATAATACGGTGATGTTCGCCGCAAAATACGGGCACAACACAGGTGTTGCATCTAAGCTGTGCGGTTTTACAACGGTGCTTGCGATTTTCACCATGCCCATCTCCATTGCTCTCGCACAAATGCTCGGTTAACAAGGATGTAAAAAGACAGACCGCAGGGAATGTATGCCTTGCGGTCTTTTCATATTTCGTCCCTTTTTTACATATATATTATGTACCATATATAAAGGGGCGAAGGTTATGAAACGATTGGTGAGTATATTGGCGGTGCTAATTTTGGCGATCATGCCGCCGAAGGTGAGCGCGGCGGAAATCCCTGCGGTGATTTATGACGGGGATTCGGGCGCAACCGCACAAACGGTGGCGGAATATATGCCGACGGCTGCGGGTGCGGCGCTGCAAGTAGAGGCGAAATCGGCGGTACTGATGGATATGACGAGCGGGCAGGTGTTGTTTGAGCAAAACAGTCGTGAACCGCTGCCGATCGCTACGGTGACCAAGGTGATGACGCTGCTGCTCGTGATGGAAGCAATCGACAGCGGTGCGTTGGCGCTCGATGATGTTATCACTTGCTCGGCGCGGGCAGCGTCGATGGGCGGCTCGCAAATTTGGCTGGAAGAAAACGAGCAAATGCGCGCGGAAGATCTGCTCAAAGCGGCGGTGATCGTATCGGCAAATGACGCGTGTGCGGCGCTTGCCGAGCATTTGTGCGGCACGGTGGAGGCGTTTGTGGCGAAAATGAACGCGCGTGCGACCGCTTTGGGCGCGACCGATACGCATTTTGTGGATTGCAGCGGACTCGACGATACGGGCGTATCCTCGGCACACGATATCGCGCTCATCTCGCGCGAATTGATGATGAAGCATCCCACCATTCAAAATTACACAACCGTCTGGATGGATAGCCTGCGCGGCGGAGAATCGGAGTTGGTGAACACCAACCGCTTGGTGCGGTTTTATAACGGTGCAACAGGATTGAAAACGGGTACGACTGCTGCAGCGGGATGCTGTCTTGCCGCTACTGCCGAACGCGATAAGATGCCGCTTTGTGCGGTTGTGTTGGGTGCACCGTCGAGTGATGCGCGCTTTACGGCGGCGCGCAATCTGCTGGATTACGGCTTTGCCGCATACACGCTGTATGTGCCGCCCAAGGAACAGCTTGCCTTTGCGCCTGTGCCTGTGTTGCACGGCGTTGCGCCAACGGTGGGTGTGGCAGTACCGCAGACGGTCGGCGTGCCGCTGCTGCGTGAGAAAGCCGCTGCGGCGACGGTGAGCATTACGCTGGCTGAGAATGTGCAAGCTCCCGTGGAGGCGGGGCAGGTGCTCGGCGAAGCGGTGATCACCGTGGGAGAGGAGGAAGCGGCGCGTATTCCGCTGGTTGCCGCCGATGAGGTTGCGGTGATGACGTTTTCGCGGGCGTTGCGCCGTTTCTTTGCGGCGATGACGGTAGGGACGATGTGTTAACCGTTGGCGGCGGGATGATTTTTGGCAAAATGTATAAATTGCGCGAAAAAAATGCCCTAAAAGTGTTGCAAATTGGAAAAGAATATTGTAGAATAGAAATACAATAAGGACGAATGCTTGTTCCTTTAGAAAGCGCATCCGCGCAAATTTTGTCCCGGAGGGATTTATTTCATGGCAGTTACATTGGATTCACGGTATGTTGAAGGCTTTGTCCGCGAGCATGAGCTCGGTGCAATGCAAACGGCGATCACCGCCGCTCACGATGCGTTGCACAACGGCACCGGCCTCGGCAACGATTTTATTGGCTGGGTCGATCTGCCCACCAATTACGACAGAGAAGAGTTCGCGCGCATCAAAGCGGCGGCGGCTCGCATCAAGGAAGATACCGATATCTTCATTGCCATCGGCATCGGCGGCTCGTATCTGGGCGCTCGCGCGGCAATCGAGTTTTTGAAATCTCCCTTGTATAATAACAAGAAAAAGGACACCCCCGATGTGTATTTCGCGGGCAACTCCATCAGCTCGGCGGCGCTTAACGATCTGCTGTCGCTGTGTGAAGGCAAACGCGTGTCCATCAATGTGATCTCCAAGTCGGGCACGACCACCGAGCCCGCAATCGCGTTCCGTGTGCTTCGCGCTTATTTAGAGAAAACCGTCGGCGCAGAAGAAGCAAAGAAACGCATTTATGTCACCACCGACCGTGCGCGCGGCACGCTGAAGGCACTTGCCGATCGCGAGGGTTATGAGACCTTCGTCGTGCCCGATGATGTGGGCGGTCGTTTCTCGGTTCTCACAGCGGTCGGCCTGCTGCCGATTGCGGTCGCCGGTTGCGATATCGATGCCTTGATGGCGGGCGCTGCGAAGGCGCAAGCCGAATTGATGAACGCCGATCTTGCTTCGAACGATTGCTATCGTTATGCGGCGCTGCGCAGCATTCTGCATCGCAAGGGTCGCGCGGTGGAACTCATGGTTAGCTACGAGCCCTGCTGGCAGCTGATGAGCGAATGGTGGAAGCAACTGTACGGCGAAAGCGAAGG
>JAZURB010000167.1:0-9066 GCA_045605945.1 Acutalibacteraceae bacterium | reverse complement strand
GTGCCCTACAATGTTGCCGCAGAATAGCACAAAACCACGGATGTCGAACATCGACACCCGCGGTTTTATCAGCGGTATTTTTCCGCCTGCAAACGGAACATATGGGCATATTTGCCGTCTTTGCGCATCAGCTCATCGTGGGAACCGCGCTCAATGACCTTACCGTCCTCCAGCATGAAGATCGTGTCCGCCATACGCGTGGTAGACAAGCGGTGAGAAATGAAGATAATCGTTTTATCGCTTGCCAACTCGCGGATCGTCTTATTAAGACGATATTCGGAAAGCGGATCAAGCGCGCTCGAGGGCTCATCAAGAATCATCACCTGTGCGCCGCTGTACAGCACACGCGCGATCGCGATCTTTTGCGCCTCGCCGCCCGACAGGTTGACGCCGCTATCGTCAAACTCCTTGGTCAGCTGCGTGTGAATGCCGTGCGGAAGCGTGGCGAGCACATTATCGAACCCGACCTTATGCAGCACATCGAGCAACCGCTCTTCGTCAAGCGGCTCGCCCATGGTGATGTTTTCGGCAAGCGTCGCGGCGATGATCTGATAATCCTGGAACAGCACGGCAACCTGCTTGCGGTATTCTTCCAGCGGATAGTTGCCGAGCGGCTCATCGCCGTAGGCGATCGTGCCGCTTGTCGGATCGTAAAGCCGCATCAGCAGCTTGACAAGCGTCGATTTGCCTGCGCCGTTATAGCCGACAAGCGCGACCTTCGCGCCGTGAGGGATCTCGAGCGAAATCCCCTTCAGGGTATCGTCCTCGGCGTTCGGATAGGCAAACCGCACATCCGTAAGGCGGTACTCACCGCTCGCGGGAACGGTTGCCGTGCCGTCATCGGACAGCAGATTTTCGCTGCCGAGGAAGGTCGAGAGCTTTTCGATATACATCGCGTGTTGTTGGAATTCGGGGAGCAAATTCGTCATCCACGACAGGTCGTTTTGCAGATTGCTCACCGAGCGATACAGCGCATACAGCGCACTGTATTCCAGGTTGCCGACCACCAGCGTTTGATAAAGCAGATAGGTCATGTACGCCATGTCAAACGGCAGAATGTCCCAGCAGATGCCGCTCAAAAATCGCAGCAAAAACAGCGGCTTGGCGTGCTTCTTAACGGTTTTAAGCTCTTCTTCTTCCGATTCGTCAAAATCGTCATACAGCATATCGTGCATATCGCCCATGCGCAGATCCTTGGCATAATCGGCAAGATAAAACACACGCTTGATATAATCCGCGCGGCGGGCGACCGGCACACGCTCCTCTTCGCGCGTCATATACACCTTGTTTTGCTTCAATCCGAGAAGCAGTGTAATAGCGAGTGAGGATGCCACAAAGATCAGACCGACAGGGTCGGACGCAATCACATAGCCGCCCATAACAGCGACCAACGAGATGGTGCAGCATACGCTGCTTACCGTGCCGAGCACAGCGAAAATGTGCGACGGTGCCTCCTGCATCGCCCACACAAAATCGTTGTAGAAGGTCGGGTCGTCGTATTTCGCCATATCCATCTTTGCTGCCTTTTCATACAGCGTCAGACGAATGGTGCGGTTAATTTTCTCCTCGGCTTTCACGAGGAATTTGATCTCGATCCACGAGAAGAACAGCATGTTGAAAATCACGACCGCCGTAACGGGAATAAACATCGGCAGGATATCGACAAGCGGACGGCCCTCCTCGACGACCTTGATGATATGCGCGATGAGGAAGGTGTTTTCAAACAATAGGATCACTTGAGAGTCCACCGCCGAGATGATTTTTAAGATCACATACATCGGGCTGATGCGAAACATCCAGCCGAGCGCAAAGAAGCACAGCTTCCACGTTTTAGCGAGCGACGGACGCTGCTCCTTCGGAATCGGTTTACGGTGCCATCGTGCCATCGTCGCTCACCTCCTCTCCGATATCGGCGAGGTATGCCTTTGCCTGCTTACGGAACATCTCGGCATACGCGCCGTTCATCGTAAGCAGTTCCTTATGCGTACCGTGTTCGATGAGGTTGCCGTCCTGCAGCATATACACATGATCGGAAAGTGCCGCCGACGAGAGGCGATGCGAAATGATGATCGCGATCTTGCCCTTGTCGGGATCGCATTCGCTGCACAGGCGCATGATCGTTTCGTACATCATGTATTCGGCGATCGGATCGAGCGCACTCGACGGCTCGTCGAGGATAACGACAGGGCTTGCCTTCGCAAAAGCGCGCGAAACGGCAATTTTTTGCTGCTCGCCGCCCGAAAGCACCGCGCCCTTTTCGTCAAACTCACGGGTCAAACGCGTATCCACACCGTGCTCAAGCGTTTCTACCTTTTCAAGCACGCCGCTTTCGCGCAATGCGGCGATCGCTGCCTCGCGGCGATCCTCGGGGACGCGTGACAGCATCACATTTTCCAGCACCGACGCTGAAAACATCGCAAAATCCTGAAACGCCGCGCCGATAAGCATGCGGTATTCGTGCACATCGTATTCACGGATATCCACACCGTTGAGCAAAATGACGCCCTCGGTCGGATCGTAAAGCCGCATGATGAGCTTCACCAGCGTCGATTTGCCGCTGCCGTTAAAGCCGACGATCGCAATTTTCTCGCCGCTGTGTAACGTCATGCTCACATGGGACAGCGCGTCGCGCTCCTGTCCGACATAGCGAAAGCTGACATCGCGCAATTCAATCGTTTGCACAGGCAGCGTCACGGAAAGTCCGCCCTGGTCCTCGGGAATCTTCGGCTCATAATCAAGAAATTTGCGCAGATTTTGCACAAACAAACAGTTTTTTCCAAGCTCCGTGGCGGTGTTGGTCACAAAACGAATCATTGTGCCCGCGCTCATGATCGCGGATGACAGCACCACAAAGTCGCCCAGCGGCACGGTTTTATGCACGATCGTGACATACGATACCACCAGCAGCATGCCTTCAAACGCAAGCGGATAGAGAATCATATTGCGAATCCGCGCCCACCTGGTGATGGCGGGTGAGGTATCGTCGATATTCTTGCACGCACCGTCGTAAGCATCGTTGTAGGTGCCGATAAGCACCGAAAACAGCTGCGTCATACGCATTTCGCCCGCGTATTTTTGCAAAAATGCGGTGCGGTTGACATAATCAAACCGTCGTTGGAACGGGATGCGCTTTTGATCCCGCTCATAAAACAGCTGATTGACGCGCGGACCAAACAACCAGTTGCCGACAAGCGGCAGCAGCATGAAAAAGCCCGACCACCATGCCATGGACAACATGGTGCCGACCGTATAGATCGCCGACAGTGAAAACGCAATACAAACGCCCATCTGCCGCACAATTTCCATCACGCGGTCACTCGACTCGTTGGCGGCCATGGTATAGGTACTGTAGAACTCGGGTGTTTCATAACACTCGACATCCACATTCGCTGCCTTGCGAAACATGCGGCGATGTAACGCATAGCGCAAACGGGTGCGCGCCAACGGCGCTTGATATTCCCAGAAAAAGGTTTGGTATGCCCATAACACGATCTGCACGATGCCGACCGCCCACACAAAGGTCACCGCTTCGCGGAAAGTGCGATCAATGCCTGTCTCGCCAAACAGATAGCGCATAAAGACCACCGCAAAGAACGACCAAAATATCGCACGAATCGTCACGTCGGCAAACTGCCCGATCAAATAGGCACGCTCGTGTCCCCACACCAGCTTCAGTATGTATGTCAGATTGGGGATCACAGGTACTTTTTCCTTCTTTTCCTTCGGCGGTTTCTTAAAAAGAGCCATTGACTTCTCTCCTTTCTGTCTTGATGCCACGGCGTAATCGTATTCTACGCCGCAGCAAGCAAAAAGACAAGTCTTGAATTGTCTGTCAAAATATGGTATACTATATATGGAAAAAGGAAGCGCAGGTGTTTTGTTGACACCTGCGCTTTTTCATGAATATGGCATTAAAAAGTATGCAGTGTCTAGGAAAAAGGCGTCACTTGAGTTCTACAATGGTCACGCCGCTTTCACCTTCACCGAAGGTGCCAAGACGATAGCTTTTCACGCTCGGATGACGGCGCAAATGCTGCTGCACGGCAGCGCGCAGCACGCCTGTGCCCTTGCCGTGAATGATCGTGATTTGCGGCAGACCTGCCATAACGGCGTTATCGATGAAGTTGTCGACCATTAAGATGCCTTCGTCGCACGCCATGCCGCGCAAATCGAGATCGGTCGCCGCCGAACGCTCGGCACGCGAGGTCGTTTGCCGTTTCACACCGCCGCCTTTTTGCGCGGCAGGCTTTTTCTCGATGAGCCGCAGGTTCGAAAGCGGCACACGCGTGCGGATAATGCCCGCTTGCACCTCGACCTGTCCGCTCTTATCGGGCAGCGCCAGCACGGTGGCATTTTTATCAATATCAAAAATGAGCACATCGTCGCCGACCTTCAGCGGACGCGGCAGGACATAGCCGCTGTTTTGCGGCGCTTTTTTTACGGGATCGAGTGTTTCGTCGAGTGCTTTGAGCTTTTGGCGCAGATCGGTTTTCGCCGCTTGCGCGCCCTGCGCGCTTTGCTTGCTCTGCTTGCGCAGCGCTTCCAGCTCATCCAAAAGACGCACCGCTTCGAGGCGCGCTTTCTCGGTGATGCGATCCGCCTCGCGTTTGGCATCTTCAAGCAGCTTATCCTGCTCCATACGCATTTTCGCGAGCTGCTCGCGGGTGCGGCGTCCCTCTTCATCCGATTGACGACGCGATTCTTTGGCGATTTTGAGTTCTTCTTCCAGCGAGCGGCGGCGCTCCTCAAGACGCACCACGACCTCCTCAAGACGGCGATCGTCACCGTGAACAAGCGCTTTGGCGCGTTCGATCAGGCCGTCGGCAATGCCGAGCTTTTGCGAGATCGCAAACGCGTTCGAACGACCGGGGGCACCCACGATCAAGCGATAGGTCGGGCGAAGCGATGCGACATCAAACTCGCAGCTGCCGTTTTCCACACCGTCGGTGTGAATGGCATAGGCTTTGAGTTCCGCATAGTGAGTCGTCGCGGCGATGCGCGCACCCTGCGCACGCAGCTGCTCCAAAATGGCGGTAGCGAGTGCCGCACCCTCAACAGGGTCGGTACCTGAACCGAGCTCATCGAGCAGCACGAGCGAACGGCTGTCCGCCGTGTCCAAAATATGCGCCACATTGGTCATGTGTGCGGAAAATGTCGAAAGGCTTTGCTCGATGGATTGCTCGTCGCCGATATCGACAAGCACGCGGTCGAATACCGACAGCTTACTGCCGCTGTCGCACGGCGGCAACAGACCGCAGCCAACCATCAGCGTGAGCAGACCGAGCGTCTTGAGCGTCACGGTTTTACCGCCCGTGTTGGGGCCGGTGATAACCAGTGTGTCAAATGCGTCGCCGAGCGTCACATCCACGGGGACAACTTTGGTTTTATCAATCAGCGGATGACGCGCACCTTTAAGAACGATCATGCCATCGTCCGAAACAGTCGGACGGGTCGCGCGCATATCGTATGCAAGCGCCGCTTTCGCAAAGATGAGATCGAGTTCCGTCACAATATCGTACTGCCAAGATAAAGCCTCGGCAAAGCCGCCGATTTCCACGCTCAGCGCCATCAGCACGCGCTCGATTTCGGCTTCCTCTTTCGCAAGCAGCACCTTGAGTTCGTTGTTCGCTTCCACCGCGCCCATCGGCTCGACGAATACGGTCGCGCCCGACGCGGAGGTATCGTGAACAAGGCCTGCCACATCCGCGCGATGCTCCGCTTTGACAGGTACGACAAAGCGACCGCCGCGAATGGTCACGATCGGGTCTTGCAGGTATTTTTGATACGCAGGCGAGCGCACCATCTTATCCAGTTGGTCGCGCACGCGTTGCGATGCCGCGCGCATCTTGCGGCGAATGCTGCCCAGTTCCACCGACGCGGTATCGGCGATATCCTCGTCCACCGTGACGGTCAGCGCGATGCGCTCTTCCAAAAAGCGGTTGGGCGACAGCGCCGCAAAACGATCGGACAGCACCGTTTCGGCGTTTTCGCAGCGCGAACGCCATTCACACAGCGAACGAATGATGCGCAGAAAATTCGCCACATCCAAAATCTCGCGGGTGGATAACATCGCGCCCGCCGCCGCACGCGCCAAGGCGTTTTTCGGGTTTTTCGGATGCCCGAACGACGGCGAACCATAGGAAGCGCAAAGGCGCAGCGCATCGTCGGTCTCGGTCAGCAGATGCTCGACCTCGCGTTGATACGGCGAAGGTAACAGTGCCAGTGCGGCATCGGCGGCACCCGCCGATGCCGTTTTTTCGGCAAGCATATGTAAAATCTTATCCAACTCAAGCGCCGGAGCGATGGTGGTTGTCATAAGAAAACTCCTCCTAAATCAGCGGGGTTGATAAGCCATGGTAAAATTCCAAAGTGCCGAACCGCCGCGATAACTGGCAAGTGACAAAGCGTTCCGCCGCACAGCTGAACAGCAGTCGCTCGCCTTCAGGCAAACGAAACGCAAACGCCCGCCGCGGATCGCCGTATAACACATGGCGCATCGCTTCGTACACGGTCGGCGTCAAGGTGATGGTATCGCCCGTATCGCAGGCGGCGCAGCAAAGCACACCGCCGAGCGGTTGGAATGACAGCGGCGGCATCGCCTTGCCGCAGCGGCAGGCGTGCAGGTCGGGCAAATAGCCCGCCATCGCCATCAATCGCAGCTCTGCCACCGCTTTGATACGGTCGCGGTCAGCGTCATTTGCTTCCAGCAGATGCAACGCGTTGAGCAGCAAGCGCAGATAGTCGCCTGCTTCATCCTCGCGCGGCGCGACCGCGCCGAACAATTCGCAAAAATACTGCGCAAGGCTCAGTTGTTCTATACTGCCGCCCGATGTAAAAAACACACGCTCGGGCACCGCCGTATCGATAATGTATTTATCCCGCCCCTTGATAAGTGATAAGCGGGAATACGCCAAGAGGCGCGTCGACGCGCCCGCGCGGCTGTTGACACGTCGGGCTCCGCGCACCGAAGCGCGAATGACACCGAGCGTGTCGGTGAGCACCGTCACAAAGCGATCGGCTTCACCGATCGGGTGCTCGCGTATGATCAGACCGACTGCTGTCAGTGCCATCGCTTGTCTCCTCTTTCTTTGTCGCGGCGGACATCACCGCGTCACGATAACGCAGATAATCCTCCACACGACCCGTCGTTTCAAATACTTTCCACAATTCGTTTTGCTCCAAAGTGCACACCCCTTGTCGATTTTATAACAAGTATGTGCCGTTTGGCGGCAATGTATACGATTTACAGCTGATAGCCGAAGCCGGTGAGCAGACCTTGGCGGTTGCGCCAATCTTCTTTGACCTTGATCCAGGTTTTCAGATCGACCTTCGTGCCGAGCAGCTCCTCCATCTCGCGGCGCGCTGCCGACGACACCGCCTTGAGACGCGCACCGCCTTTGCCGATGAGCATACCCTTATGCGAGTCGCGCTCGCAATAGATGATGCAATCGATATGCACGATCGGCTCACCCGCCGTTGTGGTACCTTCCTTGAACGATTCGGTCACCACGGCGACACCGTGCGGCACTTCATCGCGCATCACGCGCAGGATTTGCTCACGGATCAGCTCGGATGCCAGCACGCGTTCGGGTTGATCGCTGATAGCATCCTCGGGGAAGAAATGCGGACTTTCCACCGCAAATGCGCCGAGCGCTTTTTCCAGTTCCTCAACACCGTCGCCGGTCGCTGCGCTCACGGGCAGGATCGCCTCGAAATCGTATTCGTCCTTATACGCCGCAATGGTGGCAAGCAGATCGGTCTTTTCCTTAACCAGATCCGTCTTGTTGATGACCAGCATCGCGGGCATACGGCTTTGCTTCATCTGCGCGATCAGCTCGCGCTCCTCCTCCCGCACGCGGGCATTCGGCTCGACAACGAGCATCGCCGCGTCCACGCTGCTGACCGCTTCGCCGATCGATTTGACCATATAATCGCCAAGGCGTGTGCGTGGTTTGTGCAGACCCGGGGTATCGAGAAACACCAGTTGGGTTTCCGCTTTGGTCACGACACCCATGATGCGGGTGCGGGTGGTTTGCGGCTTATCCGACACGATGGCCACTTTTTGACCCACCATGCGGTTGAGAAGCGACGACTTGCCCACATTCGGGCAGCCAACAATGGCGATGAAAGCCGATTTCGAGGTGATATTCGACATAAACAGCACTCCTTTAAAATTTATTGCACAGTTATATACAGTATATCACACTTTTTTTGCCATGACAAGCAACACTTGGTTGATAACACGACCGATATGTGATATAGTGAAAGAAAAACGGAGGTAACAGCGGTGGAAATTTTGTTTTCGGATGCAACAATCGTCGTGTGCATCAAGCCTGTCGGGCTCGATGCCGAACACGAACTCCCCGCTCGCTTGCGCGAAGCTTGCGGCGGCGAGGTGTTTCCCGTGCATCGACTCGACAAAAATGTCGGTGGTGTCATGGTCTATGCCCGCACCAAAGCCGCTGCCGCCGCCCTTTCCCGCGCGGTGCAGGAAGGTACGATGATCAAAGAATACATTGCGCGCGTGCACGGCACGCCGCCCGAAAGCGGCGATCTTGAGGATCTGCTTTTCAAAGACAGCCGCAAAAATAAGGTGTTTGTTGTCACGCGCGAGCGCAAGGGCGTGAAAAAAGCGCGGCTGACCTACACGCGCCTTGCCGCAAACGGCGACACCACCGATGTGCATGTGCGCCTGTACACAGGGCGTAGCCACCAAATTCGCGTGCAGTTTGCCTCGCGCGGATTTCCGCTGGTCGGTGACCATAAATACGGCGCACGCGACAACGCGACCGCGCCGCAGCTGTTTTCCTGTCGCCTAACCTTCCCCCACGGCGGTAAAACCGTTTCGTTTGAAGCAGCCCCTTGGTGGCGATAAACGCGCCGTGACTGCGTGTAGGGAACGCCCTGCGTGGCGTTCCGCGGCACGGCACATAGGCCGTGCCCTACGGATTGCGATATCGTTTGTGCAAGAGTAGGTTGCCGATTTTCTTTCATGACCATAGGGCATTTGCTCTAAAAATACAACAAAAAAATCCCGCCACGGTTAGCGTGATACTCCGTTAAGAG
>JAZURB010000166.1:0-4971 GCA_045605945.1 Acutalibacteraceae bacterium | reverse complement strand
AGATACATTCGACTTCGTTCCGTCCGCATCACCCTGAACGAGGCGCAAGCCGAGTCGAACGGGTCTCCCCATAGGGGATATTTCGGCTGCTTGTGCTAATGCACACTACGCTCAATATGACGCGAAGTGTGCATCCACGCCCAAAATTCTATGTTTCTCAATACAGTGCCAGCACAAGGCAATACCACGGCTGTTGATACCATGGCTTCGCCTTCACACGAACAGTGAGCTCACAGAGGATAGCAACAAGTATGTCAAGTTCCTCGCCGCTCAGCGTGTGCTGACTGAATTTTGCCTTTTCGGCAAGGCGCTTTGCCTCGCTCGGGGGCGCTTCGTGAAGCACTTTGGAAAGGCGTGCGATATCGCGCCAATACTCATGCGCGCGGGTATTGGGTGCACCGCACATTTGCCGTTTTTTGCGCACACGCAAACGCACAACGCGCTGCGCATATACGATAGCGCAAACCGCGATCACACCGCTAAGCACGAACCACACGGTGTTGCTTTGCTCCTCTTCGGGAGCAAGCACAGGCAGCTGCGTGGGACTTGTCGTGACAGGCGCGGCCGCCGTCGTGGTAGGCGTGGTGGCGGTCGTCGCCTGCGCCGGTTGGGTGGTGGTTTCTTCCGCATTCGGCGAGAACGCGCCGACAGGCGTTGCTTCCAGCTTGATCCAGCAGCCGATCGCCGGCTCGTAATACTCCACCCACGCATGCGCATCCCGTTCGGTCACGGCGACCCATTGCTTGGTTTTCGCTTCGGTGAGATACCCTGTCACAAAGCGGGTCGGCACATTGGCTGCACGCAACAGCACCGCTGCCGACGTCGCAAAATGCACACAGTTGCCTTCGTCCTGCGTTTCGATAAACCACTCGGCAAAATCCATATTTTCCCAGCCTTCGTTATTGCTGGTGCGGACATATGCGGCGCTGTTTCTGACAAACGCCGCCACTTTATCCGCTTTTTCGGTGTTGGTGACTTCATTGCCGCTCAAAATCGCGCTATCCAGCTTTTCTTGCGCCCACAGCTTAGTCGCCATGGGCAGCGTCAGATACACCTCGCGCCCTTGATAAGCATACATGAGGTAATTTTTGCTGTAATGGTCGGCGCGAACGGCGACACTTGCGCGCCAAAATTCGTCTTCGCCGCCCAACCACCAGTCGTATACCGTTTCTACACCGATATTTTGCAGGTTGCCGTTTTCCAGATGTGGGTTGCCGCCCGCACTGACACCGTAAGGCACGAATTTCTTGGAAAACGGGATCGGCGTTTCGATCATCAACAGATATTTATCCACACCCGTAGGTGTTTGGAAACGTTCCGGATTTCCCTCTTGCGAAAGCCACGAGCCATATTGATACAGCGCATAATCCTGCTCACGCAGATAGAGAAACTCCTCGCGCTCCGAATAGATCTTAGCAACCATTTCGTCACCGTTGCCGTCAAATGCGGTGATATCGTTAAAGCGCATTGCCATGTTATCTTCATACGCCGTGTGATCGGTCACGCCGTTTGCCGTGCCGAAGCCCAAATAGGCAAGCAAACGATCGCGGCGCTCATCGGCTTTGTTATATTCCGCGTCGGGCTGGAGCAGCACAAACAGTACCGCTGTAACAGCCAGCACCGCCGCAGCGGTGACCGCGACGCGTCCAAAGGTGAGCGGCTTTTTACCGTTGCCGCTTGCGGATAACAAATAAGTCAACAGCGTGAACACCAGCAAAAACACCCAGCCGACCTTCGGCACGGTGTTCGTCACCACAAAGCACGGTACAAACGGCAACACGCTGAGCACCAACGGTATAACGGGCGGTACGCGTCGCGCCATCAAAAAAGCGACCCAGGCGCTGAGAAGTCCACCAATCGTCACAAGCGCCATATCGCCCGTCGGAATGGTGGGGAAATGCACCGACAGCATGGTCGATTGCCAGCCGTAAATCTGCTCATAAAGCATGGAAACATGGTCAATTACCACCGCACCCGCCTTGATGCCGCCGAGAAAAGCCGCACCGCCGCCGAACACGACGCTGCCGATAAGCAGCCACAGCCACCCTTTGCGCACTCTGGCGACAAGGGCGCCGCCCAAGGCGGTCAGCGCAATTGCCGGCACGACGCCTGCAGCCGCGCCCAGCGGCAGTTCAAATGCGCTGACAAAGCAAAACACGGCAGCGATCACGGAAAGCGCCGCGAGCAACGCCGCCAAAATCGAAGAGCTGATCGGATCACGCTTCATCCGCGTCACCTCCGATCACCAACACACGGAAACCAACCGCCGCAAAATCCTCCACGGCACCGTTTTCGGCAGGCGGACAAGCAAGCAATCCGTCAATCGCCGTTTGTAAATCCGCCTCGTGCATCACAGTCGCGCGGGTCAAGCCGCCGCCCGTCAGCGCGCGCAGTTCAAAGGGTACGCCATGCTGAATATAATGCATTCCCGCATAGAGCAGCCGTCCGAACAAGCAGTCAAGCTCCTCTGCCGTACCGCGCACGGTGAGCATCAGCGACCAGCGCACATCGGGTTGCATCGGTTCGCGAATGATCGGCTCACCGACCTTTGCCGTAACCTTCCAATGGATATGATTGAGACTGTCGCCCGGTCGATAGGGACGCAGCTCATGATATTCGGAATAACCGCCGCCCGCTTTCGGTCGCCACGAGGTGGACAACACACTGTCCGCCGATGCGGGGATCTCCATGCGGGTCGGGCGCGGGCGCACCGTCACTGCCGTTTCGGCACGATAACGCACAGGGATGCCGATGAGTCCCAAGCGGTCATACACCCTCACGCGCTTGGCGGTGACAACCAGCGTGCCGACGTGATCGGTCGGCAACGACACACGCGCACCGCCGTGCCACGATTCCCCCGTGAGCGGGCGTTTGATGCCGAGCCATGCGCGATACGGCAGGTCGCCGTCGGCAGCAACCTCCGCAAGTGACGCCTCACCCACCGTCACCGACGGCACGCAGCAAAGCACCACACGAAAGCTCAGCATAGCAGGCAGACTGAGCGCCAGCGATAACAGCGGCAACGCGATCGCCAATGCCAACAGCAGCACCGACAACCATTCCTGATAAAACATGTAAAGCAGTATGCTGCCGATCAGGGCAGCGGCATACCCACAGCGTTGTTTAATCATAGTTTATGCCTTCGGCGCAGCCGTATCCGCCGCGATGTTTGTAAGCACCTGCATCGCGGTCAACCCCTGTCCCTCCGCTTTGGCGGAAAGGATCAAACGGTGTGCCACCGTCGGGGCAAACACCTCTTTGACATCATCGGGCACCACATAATCGCGACCAAGCAACATAGCAACCGCACGCGCCATGGCAGCCACCGACAGTGTGGCACGCGGCGACGCACCGCGCTCAATGCGTTCATCATTTCGGGTGGCGGTGACAAGCGCGACAATATACCGAATGACCTCATCGCTGATATGCACGGCGGCAGCTTGCTCCTGCCATGCGGCGAGCTCAGCGCGGCTCATGCACGAGCGCACCGTTTTGAGCGGATCCGCGCCGCGACGGTCGGTCAGCATGCGCATCTCTTCACGCGGGGTGGGATAACCCATGGACAAGCGCACCGTAAAGCGGTCGAGCTGGCTGTCGGGTAACAGCTGCGTGCCTGCCGCACCCGTGGGATTTTGGGTCGCGATGACCGTAAACGGCACAGGCAGCGGATGGCTGACACCATCGACCGTGACTTGCCCCTCTTCCATCGATTCGAGCAACGCCGCCTGCGTGCGCGAAGTCGCGCGATTGAGCTCATCTGCCAAGAACAGGTTGCACATCACCGCGCCTTTTTGGAAGCGCATCTCACCCGTTTTGGGATCGAGAATGGTATAGCCCGTCACATCGGACGGCAACACATCGGGAGTAAACTGCACACGACCGTAATCCAGATCAAGTACCTTCGAAAAGCCGAGCGCCAGCGTCGTTTTGCCGACGCCGGGAACATCTTCGATCAAGATATGACCTTTTGCCAAAATGGCGGCAAGCGCCCACATGAGCACCTCGTCTTTGCCGACGATGACTTTGCCCAGTTCCTCAAGCACATGGCGCGCCTTGTCGCTAAGCGGTAATTCCTGCGGTCTCATAAGTAAATCGTTCCTTTCGTTATTATGTGACATCCTTTTCGGCGCGGCGTTTATCGCGCAGGGCTTTAAAAAACGTTTTGAGCACCCTCGCGCATTCCTCACCACGCACCCCGCTCGACAGAGCCGGGCGATGATTATACGGCAAATCAAACAAATTGGTCAGCGAGCCGCATGAGCCCGCTTTCAGATCGGCGGCGCCGAACACCACGCGGTCAAGCCGCGCGTTAATAATCGCACCCGCACACATGGGGCAAGGCTCCAGCGTGACATACAGCGTGCAGCCCGAAAGCCGCCACCCGCCGAGCGTTTTACACGCTTCATCGATTGCCTCGATTTCGGCATGCGACAGCGCGTGGCGCACCGCTTCACGGCGATTGCGTCCGCGTCCGACCACCGTGCCGTCCGCATCGCGCACAACGATCGCGCCGACAGGCACTTCGCCCTCGGCAGCCGCTTCATCGGCAAGTATAAGCGCCAAATCCATATATTGTTCGTCTGTCAAGGCAATCGCCTCCTGTTATTGTTCGACGGACACAATGCGCCCGTCCGCCAGTGTGATCACCCGCTCAGCACGCGATGCTACGCGGGGATCGTGGGTGATAAGCACCACCGTATGCCCTTCTTTGTGCAGCTCGGCAAGCAGCGCCATCACCGTTTCGCCCGATGCCGTGTCAAGGTTGCCGGTCGGTTCATCGGCAAGCAGCAACGGCGGGCGCGCCGCAATCGCGCGCGCGATCGCTACGCGTTGTTGCTGACCGCCCGACAAGGCGCACGGGCGATGATGCATACGACCCGCAAGTCCCACTCGCTCAAGACTTTCCAGCGCCAAGCGACGCCGCGCTGATGCAGATAGTCCGCGATAGACCAGCGGCAACTCGACATTTTC
>JAZURB010000165.1:0-5450 GCA_045605945.1 Acutalibacteraceae bacterium | reverse complement strand
CGATCCGACTTAGCAAAAGGCGATGGCGGAAGTCATCACCCAGATCCTGTATCCTGCGGATAACCACCGCGAGGGCAAGTCCCTGCGTCTGTCGCAGCAATACTTCCTCGTGTCGGCGTCTGTGCAGGATATCGTGCAACGCCACCTGCAAGAGTACGGCACGCTGGATAACCTGCCCGAGATGGCAGCGATCCACATCAACGATACCCACCCGACCCTCGCTATTCCCGAACTGATGCGCATTATGCTCGACGAGTGCGGCTATTCGTGGGACGATGCGTGGAGCATCATCACCCGCACTATGGCGTACACCAACCATACCGTTATGGCGGAAGCGCTCGAGTGCTGGCCGGAAGATCTGTTCAAACAGCGCCTGCCGCGTATCTATCAGATCGTGTGCGAGATCAACAACCGCTTCAGCGCGGAGATGATGCGCGCGACCGACAACGATGTGCAAAAGGTCAGCCGCATGGCGATCCTCAGCTACGGTCTCGTGAAGATGGCGAACCTCTGCGTTGCCGCTTCGCACTCGGTCAACGGCGTGTCGCAGTTGCACAGTGAGATCATCAAAGACTCGGTCTTCCACGATGCGTACACCGTGATGCCCGAGAAATTCAAGAATGTTACCAACGGTATCGCACACCGCCGCTGGCTGTGCCAAGCGAACCCCGAACTGACCTCGTTTATTACTGACAAGATCGGCGACGGCTTCGTGCTGGATGCTGCTGAGCTCGGCAAGCTGCGTGATTTTGCGGACGATAAAGCGGCGCTTGCCGACTTTATGGCGATCAAACGCCGCAACAAGGAGCGCCTGGCGAAATATGTCAAGGAGCACAACGGTGTTGACCTTGATCCCGATTCGATTTTCGATGTGCAGGTCAAACGTTTGCACGAGTATAAGCGCCAACATTTGAATGCGCTGCATATTCTGCACACCTATCTGCAGCTCAAAGAGAATCCGAACATGGACTTCACGCCCCGCACCTATCTGTTCGGCGCGAAATCTGCTCCCGGATACTACCTTGCGAAGGAAATCATCCGCTTCATTTATCTGCTCGGTAAAGAAATCGAGAAGGATCCGGTCATCAGCAAGAAGCTGAAGGTCGTTTACCTCGAGGATTACCGTGTGTCGCTGGCTGAGCTTCTCATGCCCAGCGCAGATATCAGTGAGCAGATCTCGCTGGCGGGTACCGAAGCAAGCGGTACGGGCAACATGAAACTCATGATGAACGGCGCGATCACGCTGGGCACCATGGACGGCGCGAATGTTGAGATTTACAATTCCGTCGGCAAGGATAACATCTTCATTTTCGGTATGAGCTCCGAGGAAGTGGAGAATCAGAAGCGCATGGGCTACAATCCCCAGAACCTGTACAACGCCAACCCCAACCTGCATCGTGCAATCGATGTGATGTTCAAGGGCTTCGGCGGTCGTCAGTTCGGCGAGATTGCAGGTTCGCTCATCTCCAAAGATCCCTATATGGTTCTGGCGGACTTCGAGGATTACTGCCGCGTGCAGGCGGACTCTGCGAAAGCCTACAACGATCAAGAGTCGTGGGCGCGCAAAGCGCTGCTTAACACGGCGGGCAGCGGCATCTTCGCTTCCGACCGTTCCATCCAAGATTACTCCGACCGCATCTGGCACTGCCGCCCGGTGACCGGCATGGGTAAGAAGAAATAAGCATTGACAATGACCTCTGCTATCCAGTACAATGGTAGCAGAGGTCATTTTTTTGTGAAAGGCGGTCGTTTTTGATGAAATTGATCCCCATGCCGAAGTCGATCACATTGCATGAAGGCAGTGTCGATCTTACGACGCCGGATGTGCGCGTTATGTGCGGTAACGATGTCGCTGCGGAGAATTATACGCTCGATATCACGCCCGAAGCGGTCACGATTACTGCCGACGGTGAACGCGGTGTGTTTTATGCGAAGAAAACGCTTGCGCAGTTGGCTGCGACAGGGGAGAGCGTGCCGTGCATGACAATAAATGATGCACCCGATTTTGCCTATCGCGGGTTTTACCAGGATGTCAGCCGCGGTCGCATCCCGAAACTTGCGACACTCAAACGCCTTGTAGATCGCCTGAGCGAATGGAAGATCAATTCGCTGCAACTGTATATCGAGCACACGCATCGTTTTGCCGAATATGTCGGAATCAACGACGATCGTGGGTATTATACGGATGAGGAAATTCGCAAGCTGGATGCCTATTGCCGCGAACGCTGTGTCGAATTGGTGCCGTCGCTGTCGTCGTTCGGACATTTGTATTATCTGCTGCAATCGGAGAAATATCGCCATCTGTGCGAAATGCCCGATTATCAACCCACCCGCACGGAATGGCACGAACGACTGTTGCATCACACGATTGATCCGAAAAATCCCGAAAGCCTTGCGCTCATCACCTCGCTGATCGCGCAGTATGAGCCGCTTTTCACCTCGAAATATTTCAACATCTGCTGCGATGAAACCTTCGATTTGTGCAAGGGTCGCAACGCGGGCGGCGATGTCGCGGCAACTTACGCGGCATTTGTTGCCGAACTGGCGGCATTTTTGCGCGAACGGGGCAAAACCGTGATGATGTGGGGCGATATCGTCATGAAACACCCCGAAGCGTTTGATGCCCTGCCCGACGATATCGTTTATCTTAACTGGTGTTATGATGCCAACGGCGGTGGATTGCATGCGGAGGTGCTTGCCGAACGCGGCAAGCCGCAGATTGTGTGTCCGAGTGTGCATACGCATAAACGCCTGCTTGAAAAATTGGAATACAGCTTGCCGAATATCCGTGTTACTGCGCAAAAAGGTCTTGAGCACGGCGCAAAAGGTGTGCTTGTCACCAACTGGGGTGATTACGGACATCTGTGTCCCGATGAAAATATGCAGATCGGTCTTGCCTATGCGGGTGCGGTGATGTGGAATGTCAGCGGCACGGATGATGCCGATTTTGAAACGGCCGTGTCGTCGCTCGTCTATGGTATTGATGATGATGAAGTCATCGATATCGTGCGCACGCTCGGTAAATGCGATGAGCTGTTCCTCGACAGCTTCGGCTATGAAAAAGCCTTGTGGGAGCTGACGGTGCAATTCTTCGATAATGAATACGGCACGCCGCTTGATTATGATCGTCATAAAGCGGATCTGCAAAAACTCGATCTCGCCGCGCTGCGTGCCACCTGCCAAGACTGCGCGATGCGCCTGCGTGAGCTGATGCTTGAGGTACCGATCTATGCGTTCGCGACGTTGTTTTGTGCGGCGCGCGGCATGGCGCTGATTTTTGGTTTGCTCGATGATGCGTGCCACGGCCGCGCCTACAGCGATGAATTGCTTGCCGAGCGTGACGAATGGCTCGCCGATTTCCGTGTGATGTGGATGATGGATAATCAAGAGGGTGAGTGGGACGCGATCGAAACATTTTTCACCGAAAATATGATGCGGTAACGGAGGAGATATCGATGAGAAAAGCACTATCCGTTCTGTTGGTATTGCTGATGCTTGTTATGTGCTTTGCCGCGTGTGATGATGCGACGGAACCTACGGTAAATATCGGTGCGGCATCGGATGCCGACAACGATGCCGATCGCTTGAAAACAGTGCTGGATGATATTGCGGCATCTGTGCAACCCGGTACGATGGGCGTGTCCTTCAACGCGGCAGCCAAAGCGGTGGAGCTTCTCAAATGGTGCGCCGCTACCGATATGAATACCACGCAAGTCGGCGATGCGGTGGCGGCGTATTTATCGGCGTTACCGATGGAAACCAAGGCGCTTTATCCGCATCAGCTTTTGCTGGTGACAGACGCCGCTGCGAATATGCAGGACGCGGAATACCGTACATATATGCTGCTCGATATCGGCTATGATCCCGAAGGCTTTGCGTGGGATGAGGAAACCTTTGTCAAGGCGGCGGCAATCGCCGAAAAGACCCAAGGATTTGTGGTACCGACGGCATGATATCGGTGCGTATGCGGACGCAATTTACACATTAGAAAGGCGCGGCAAAAAAAGCCGTGCCTTTTCTCTTGACAAATCGGTCTATCGGTGATAGACTAAAGTTAGTCGATAGACGATAGACCAAAAGGAGTGGTTACTATGACCGAAAAATCACTGGGTGCCATTGAAACCCGTTTTGCAAAATTGATATGGAAAAAAGCGCCGCTTTCCTCGGGAGAGTTGGTGCGTTTTTGCGGGCAAGAGCTCGGCTGGAAGAAATCCACCACCTATACCGTCCTTAAAAAATTGTGTGAGCGGGGGTTGTTTCGCAACGAAAACGGCATCGTCAGTCCGCTGATCTCCGAAGAAGAATATTATGCCGCGCAGAGTGCACGATTTGTGGAGCAAACCTTTGACGGCTCGCTGCCTGCGTTTATTGCCGCCTTTGCGTCCCATAAAGCTCTCACCGCGGAAGAAGCCGAGCAGCTTCACCGCATGATCGATGAATTCAAGGAGGGATGAGAAGTGGCGGATGTGTTTTTGGAGCTTCTTGACATGAGTCTCGCTGCGTGTTGGCTGATGGCGGCGGTGCTTATCTTGCGACCGCTTCTTCGGCGGTATTCGTCCATGCTTTGCATGGCGGCGTGGGCGCTGGTGGCAATTCGTCTTCTGTGCCCGTTCACGATTGAAAGTATGCTGAGTCTGGTACCGACTGCCGAGCCCGCGTCGGAGGTGCTTTTTCCGTCATCGGCGCATCCGATAGAGGACTATATGGGCGATTACTTTGTAACCGCAACAACCCCCGACAGCTTGCAACCGCAAGTCGGCGCCAGCATCGATCCCGCACAAATTGTTACGGCGGTTGCGTCGGTTGTGTGGATCGTGGGTGTTGCAGCAATGGTGATCTACGGCATCGTCGGTATGATCCGTATTCGTCGCCGTACCCGCACGGCTGTGGCGCTCGGTGATGGTGTTTATGAAGGTGACGATGTCGGCACCCCATTTGTGATCGGTGTGTTTCGCCCGCGTATCTATATCCCGTCGTCGCTTGGCGAGGAAGAGCGCGCGTGGGTGATTGCGCATGAACGCTCGCACATTCGTTGGGGCGATGCGGTGTTCAAACCGCTCGGCTTTCTGGTGTTGACCGTTCACTGGTTTAATCCGCTCGTTTGGCTGTGCTATGTGCTGTTTTGTCGCGATATGGAAAGCGCGTGTGACGAGCGCGTGATCGGCAAACTGGATGCGGATGATCGCAAGGCGTATTCCCATGCGCTGGTATCCTGCAGCAGTCCGCGCCGCATGATGCTCACGCCGCTCGCGTTCGGTGAGGTGGATGTGAAGGAGCGTATCAAAAACGTGCTCAGCTTCAAGCGCCCCGCGCTGTGGATCGCGATTGCGGCGTGTGTGTTGCTTGCCGTGGCGATTCCGCTCTGGTTTTGTAATCCGCCGTCGCGAGATCCGCTCTTTGAGATCGATCCGATTTTGAATGACCAACTCAGCGACTGGATTTATGAGCAT
>JAZURB010000164.1:0-3684 GCA_045605945.1 Acutalibacteraceae bacterium | reverse complement strand
GAAAAGAGCATAAAAAAAACAAACGGCTTCTCGCAAGAGAAGCCGTTTGTGATAAAAGCGATAATACGATTAGCGCTTCGAGAACTGGGGAGCACGACGAGCGGCTTTGAGGCCGTACTTCTTACGCTCCTTCATGCGAGGATCGCGAGTCAGGAAGCCCGCTTTCTTCAGCAAGGGACGCAGTTCGTCAGAGTTGTATTGCAGCAGGGCACGGGACACGCCGTGACGGATAGCACCCGCCTGGCCGGTCACACCGCCGCCGCCGACGCGGCACTCGATGTCGAACTTATCGGTGGTGCCGGTGAGCTCCATGGGCTGACGCACGATCAGCTTAAGGGTCTCAAGGCCAAAATAATCATCAATGTCACGACCGTTGATGGTGACTTTACCGGTGCCGGCATACAGACGCACGCGAGCGACGGATTTCTTTCTTCTGCCGGTGCCGTAGAAATACGGTCTGGTATTGTAATCCATAGTTTGCAGGCTCCTTTCTTACAGCGTGAACTCTTCGGGCTTCTGAGCCTCGTGAGCGTGGTTAGAATCGGCATAAACGCGCAGGCGAGTCATCGCTTGACGGCCGATAGTGTTCTTCGGGATCATACCGTTCACAGCGAGTTCCATCGCCTTTTCGGGGCGCTGAGCCATGAGGGTAGAGTACTTGGTTTCCTTCAAACCACCGATCCAACCGGTGTGACGGTACCAAACTTTGTTCTGCAGCTTGTTGCCCGTGAGGACAGCCTTCGAGCAGTTGATGATGATGACATGATCGCCGCAATCCACATGGGGCGTGAAGGTGGGCTTATGCTTACCGCGCAGCAACACGGCAGCCTGAGCAGCCACACGACCGAGGGGCTTACCGGCGGCATCAATGACATACCACTTGCGGTCGACTTGACCGGCTTTTTCCATGAAAGTGGACATCGAAATACCTCCTAAAAATAGTGTCTTTTTGACTTACCGACGGCAATCATACCACAACTTGAAAACGGTGTCAAGCGGAAAATCGCCGATTTTTTAATTTACACCCCGTATTCTCTCGTTTTCTCTCTGTTTTTCTCGTTTTTGCTTAATTTCTCATTTTTTAAATATAAATTTGAAAATTTTCGAAAACAAAAGGAAAACGGCGATATCGTGAGATATCGCCGTGGTAAATTTATAAAATTCGTAATATTTCCCGAAATTTATAAATTTAATGCGTTTATGAAGTTTTTTGCGGCGTTATCGTAGGGCGGGGGCTTGCTCCCGCCGCCGATTATTTCCCGATCATCCCGCTGTCGGCAATGGCTTTTGCGACCTTTTCAAGCTCCTCGGCAGGCAGTACCAGCGCAAAACGCACATACCCTTCGCCGCGTTCACCGAATGCGATACCGGGGGTACACAGCACCCCCGCTTTCACGATCAGCTCCTTACAAAACGCCTTTGAATCGGTATAGCCCGCGGGCAGCGGTGCCCACACAAACATCGTACCGTCGCTGTCGGGGATCTCCCAACCCGCTTTACGCAGTCCGCCGCACAATGCGTCGCGGCGACGCTGGTATTCACGGCATTGCTCCTTCACCGCGTCGCGCGGGCCGCGCAGCGCCGCAACGGCAGCGCTTTGGATGGGATAAAACATGCCGAAATCGTATTGCGAGCGCAGCTTTTTGACCGCATCCACAATTCCTTGATGACCGATCAGGAAGGAAATGCGCGCACCCGTGACGTTGAAGGATTTGGACAGCGAGAAAAACTCCGCGCCGACTTCCCATGCGCCGTCGAGTGATAGGAAGGAGAAACCCTCGCGACCGTCAAACAGGATATCCGAATAGGCGTTGTCATTGATGAGCAAAAAGTCGTATTTTTTCGCATAGGCGATCAGCTCTTCATACACCGCTTTCGGTGCGGCGGCACCGATGGGGTTCGAGGGATAGGAAATGACCATATACTTGGTGCGGCGCAGCACGTCCTCGTCGAGCAGGTCGAGGCGCGGCATAAAGCCGTGCTCCTTGACAAGCGGATAATACACGATCTCGGCTTGTCCGAAATATGCACCCACCTCAAACGCGGGATAGCCGGGATCGGGCAGCAGCACCACATCACCCTCATCGCACAGCGCGAGACCGAGGTGACCCATACCTTCCTGCGAGCCGTTGACAGCGGTGATGGCTTCTTTGGGAAGCGTCACGCCGAAACGGTCGGCGTAGTAGTCGACCACGGCATCCAGAAGCGCGGGCGTTTCGGCCAGCGAATACTTCCAGTTTTCGGGATCGGCAGCGGCATCGCGCAGTGCCTCGATGATGTGCGGCTGCGGCACGAAGTCGGGAGTGCCGATAAAGAGATTATATAATGTGCGCCCGAGCTTGAGCTGGCGCTCTTTTTCTTCGTTGAGCGCGGCGAAAATACCGGTCTCATAATGATTCAGACGCGAGGCTTGAATGGGTTTCATAACAGTAAACGACCTTTCCGAGTGGGAGTATATCGGTATCATAGCACATTGTACGCAGAATTTCAAACCTTTCCTTTATAAATGCGTGACACCGTAAAAAAGGTATGGTATACTATAATAAAAAGGGAGGGATAATGATGAAATTTATGCGCGTGATTGCATTATCATTTGTGCTTATGCTCACATTATGCCTTTCAGCGGTGGCGCAGACGGGGTTTGTTACCGAACCGTTGTCAGAAGAAGAATATCGTGGCATGCGCGATAATGGTGGGTTTGTCTCGCTTGACAGCACACCACCGCATTGGCCTGTCGATTGCTTTGATGTGCGGGAAGATCACTGGCTGCTTGTTTGCAGTGAGCGCATGGCAACGAAGGTGATCGCCGTGTACGACGAAAACGGCGTGTTTCAATACGGATTTAAAACGGAGTGGATCGGTGGCTGTGCCGCGGAATGGTACGGTGATGATATATTGTTTTACAGTGTGCGTGGAGGCATGGCGTGGATCGTGGATGAAACTGCACAGGTCGTCGATATTCACCGAGTTCCCTCAACATATGAAAACAGTTGCTATATGCAGCAGGCTGTGCTCTCAACATCCCGTGTGGTGGATGACATTACATACACCGCAGTAAACGATAACATATTGACCGCCGTGCTCTCGGGCACATTTGCGTATATCGAAAAAAACGATGGCGACACGGTGATGGTGTTGTATGATGCACATGATATTCAGCGAAAAGAGTGTATTACAAGAACAGCAATCCTGCTCGGGGTGATCGGTGTTATCGGACTTATGGTATGGGTCGGCATTCGGCAAACGGTGCGTTCCTATTGCTCATCAGTAGCACTTTCCCGAGAACAGTTGTTGAAAAACACACACACTTCAGATGTCGTGTTTTACATCCACGATACCTTGCCGTCCACCAATGCGACCGCCAAAGAGCTTGCCGCAAACGGAGCGGCAGAAGGCACGGTCGTGCTTGCCGCCGCGCAGACGGCGGGACGCGGACGACTGGGACGCACCTTCTGCTCGCCCGACGGCACGGGCGTGTATATGAGCGTCATCCTGCGCCCGCGGCTTGCTGCGGAAAAGGCGCTTATGATCACCACGGCAGCAGCAGTGGCGGTGTGCCGCGCGCTCGAGCACCTCGGAGCAGACGCGCCGCGTATCAAATGGGTCAACGATATCTATTGTCGCGACCGCAAGGTATGCGGTATTTTGACCGAAGCGGCATTTGATGGCGCAGGCGGCTTATCC
>JAZURB010000163.1:0-6060 GCA_045605945.1 Acutalibacteraceae bacterium | reverse complement strand
CCTTGCGCCACGCCCGCATACGCCAGCGCGATCGAGGCGTTTGCTCCTGTTCCGCTTCCGCAAATGCGAAGATAGGCGCAGCCTTCCAACCAATCGCCGTTTAACACCACGGTCACATTGGTTGTTTCGCCGCTGATCGCGACACCTTCGGTGTTGTTGGTATACGGCACGATCAAATAGCATTTCGACACCATGGTTTTATCGGCATTGTAACCGACAATGGCACACGCTTGATTTTGCGAAGCTGCTCCCCATTGAATACCGCTGAGCGTCAGCGTCAACGGTGCAGACACAGACGATATATCGATGAAATCCGTCACGGTTGCCCCCGCAAGGGTCTTGGCGCTTCCGTCGGAAACCGACAACCGATATCCGTCGGTGTAGGTGGTTTTCACCTCTTGTGTGATCACGCCGCTTGTGCTCGCGTTCATATACGCATAGAAGCGACCGTCAAGCACATACACTTTGCGCGTATCGGTCATTTCGGCGATGCTTTTCACGAAGATCGGCGCTTCGACGGCTTTCACAAGCGGTACTTTTTGCACGACATCGTCGGCAATGTCCGCTTTATCCGCATCGGTCAGCACATACGCATCGCCCTTTACGCCTTGGTCGCCTTTAAGCGATGCAAGCCACACCGCTTCGTCGCCCTCAAAGCCTTGCTCAACAGCGATTTCATAGGCAGATTTACCGACCGCGTCTTCGGGTACAGTGAACCCGTCGGCAATCGCCTCTGCCGCATCGCGCGCCGCACGCGCATCCTCGCTCGCCTTCACCGTACTTTTAAGCATTTGTGAAACACCCGTCCAAAACGGTGTGCCGTTTTCGAGCACCGCATCTTCAAAATACAGCACCGCGGCATGGCTGCAAAACACCTCCGTTTCGTCACCGTTTTCATCAATATGCGCAAACACCAAGCGCACCTCGATTTGTCCACCCAACTGCGTGACCGTCGCAGGCAACGCATAGCTGACGCCCGTGTGACCGCCAGCGGTGAACGGTGTGAGCAAATCGGTGGACAACACCGTGCCGTCGCCGCCGCGAAAGCTCATGCGCACAGCATTGATATCCGCGGTATATGCCGTGGTCATAACAAAGCTCACTATCGTGGCATTGTGCTCACCCTTGACACCTGCATACTGCGGTACGGCGATATCCAATTCGCCGCTTTCTATCATATGAAATTGGATCTTGCGTTGGTTCATGCCTCTCCCCCTTTCATTTATAAGACATGCGAAAGGCGGCGCCCGCCTATTTCAGACGCCGCCTTCGCTTTCACGGTTTAGTCGTGCAGATACACACGAATCGCATGCTTCATGCTGTTTTTCATGAACACATCGTAGTAAAGACGATAGTCAAACTTCCACGCATCCGCCTTGAGATTTTGCTCGGGCGAGAAGGTGCGCAGTGTTTCGCTCTTCTTCACCAACGAGCAGCAACGCTTGGGCATCAGAATAAAGCCCATCGACTTTGCCGATGCGGCGGGCGCAAAGCCGCCGTCGTCAACGCCGTTCGCACCGCTGCGGAAGGTGTAAGCCGTTTTCATGCGCGAAGCGGGCACGGGCAGCAGCTTGACATCGTCAAGCGTTCTGACCTGCGTTGTCACTTCACCTTTCGAAAGCTCGGTCATCGAGATCTGACGATCCACCTCGGGCGACGCTTGCAGCGCACGCAGGAATTCGCCGTCGGCAAAACAGACGAGCTCTTCGTCATAGCCGATCTCATCGCGGATCTCGCCGAGCGCTTTGGCAAACATCGCATACGCCTCGGTCGCGGGATCGCCCTCAACCGTTTGACCCTCAGTCGCTGCATAGCCGCCGACCTTCGACAAGCAGTAAGCGTCCACCTCGGGCACAACCTTGGTGCGCACGAACTCACCGAGCACCTGACCCGCCAGATTGGCGATGCCGGTCTCGTCCTCATCTTCACGATCAAGCTGGAAGGTACGCGCACGATCCTGCGTCAGGGTAAAGGGATCGGAAGTGATCGTGATCGCGCCCTGCACGAAGCCGTTGTCGCGATCGTAGTCACCCAGGCCGCTCATATCCACTTCGGGAATGAGCACGGTTTTTGCGCCGACAAACTTGGCGCGCAGAATGTTGTCCTCAAAGAAACCGACGGTCGCGCCTTGCACGATCGCTCTGTCGAGTTCCTCGGACATGGAAGTACGGAATTGCAACGAATTGATAGCCATAATTACATTCTCCTCTCTGTGTTACATCATCGTTCTTATGCGCGGCTGTACAATCCGCGGAGGAACGCTTCACGCTGTGCCGACACCGTCTCGCCGCTGTGACCGCCGAGCGATCCCGTCGATTCGGTTGCCGCCGCCTTACTTGCGGCCGCTGCCTGTGCGGTGCGACGCTGCTCGGCAAGCACAAAACGGTTGTGCGCATCCAGCAATGAAATGCGTTGCACGGCGGCAAGCGTTTTGACCTCGTCGGGCACTTGCTCGATTGCCGTATAGGCGGGATATTCGCGAGCAAGTGCGGCAAACTCGCGTTCGAGTGTCGTCTCTTGCTCACGCTGCATACGACTCTCGCGCGCCGCTTGCTCGCTGACAAGCTCACGATAGCGCTGCTCACGCTGTGCGCGTTCCAGTTCGTATACGCGCACACCGTTTTCGTCGCCGAAGGTCGCCCTCGCCGCCACGCGTCGCTTTTCCTCCTCAGTCTCATACAACTGCTCCACAAACGCCTTTACCGACGCCGCACCCGCATCGTCTGCGAGGCGCGTCAGGCGTTCATAAACGGGCAGAAAATCACGCTGCTTCATACCAAGCTGCAGCAACGTGGTGATTTCCTGCCGATTGGCAGCGGCAACGGGATGCACCTGACCGTTATACACAGGCAAATACATCGTTTCAGGCAACGCATCACTCGCGGTATCGAGTGCGGCAGCCGTTGTTGTCGCGTCCTCCGCAGCAGTCGCGCGGTTTGCGACAACTGCGGACATATCGGTACCGTCGACAGCTTGCGCCGCCGCGGGATCGATCGTCTTTTGGATGATATTCATGCTCAACCCATCTCCTTTCATTACGATGCCGTCGTCGTTTGTGCGGGTTCCTCACTTGCAGACGGCACGCTCGCCGCTCGCTTGATTTCGGCAAGCAAGCTCTGTTGCTGCGGGACAATGCCGCGCGGCAAACGCGAGACATATTGCACCGGGGTGATGATTTCCTTTTCAAGCAACGTGTCAAGGGTCGCAAGCGTTTGCGTCTCGCCCCAGATCGTCGCTGCGCCGACATTGACTTTGGCGCGGATGATCAAATCGCGATAGCGATCGGCGACAAACGGCATATACCACACGCCGTCCTCGGTTTCTATTTTTAAGCTGCGTGCGCCGTATTTCATCACCCAAAACTCCGCCCAGATGCGTGCCACATCCCCCACAAAGCGATAGAAGCGATTAAGAATGGGTTGCAGCGGCATCAATGCCGCCTCACGCACCGCCATAATAGCAGAGGTATTGTCGGGGCGAATGTCACCGAGCGCTGCATCGTTGGCGCCCGCTTGACGCAGTGTGTTTTCGATAAGCGAAGCAATGTTGGTATCAAAACCGGGCGAAAAATCAGGCGGCTCCACATAGCGCACCGCGCTCGTAACATCCTCGGCGCTGCCGTATACTCGCAGCACCTGACCGGGATCGTTGGTCACCGCCTCTTGCACCACATCGCCATTGACCACCGTCATGGGAATGCCCATCATCATAACCGCCCACACGGAAGCGGTGATCATGCGATTGATGGCGATCTGATTCGGGATGAGATAGGTGATCTCGCTGTCACCGTAGGCGCAGCCTTTGCGATGTTGCCAGGTGAACGCCGCCAGTGGGTAGAGACGAATGCCCAAATCCCACGCGGGACGCACCGTTGCACCGCGACATACCTGTACTGCCTTCACCGTTGTGACACCGCGATGCGTTTCTTTCCACAAGCGCGTGATCAATGTCGCTTTTTGCGACTCATAAGGCTCTTTGAGCGCATGATCACCCGCCATATATGCCAGCTCATGATCGGGACGAATGGCAAGCTGCTCACGCTCACTCATACCGTTCGCCGCCGCCATGCGCCGCAGTTCACCAACGCTTTTGCGCTGGGCGATCAGGATATACGGCTGTGCTTGTACATCGGCATTGTTGGGATCGCCGAAATAGACATTTTCAACATCCAGCACCTCCACCGCAATATCGCCGACGATGGCATGGCGACGCGATGCATCGGCGTACAGTCCCGTGCGGATTGACGGATCCCAATAGGTGTATAAAAAGCCTGTGCCCGCCACATACGCATCGCGCAACACCTGCTCTTTATATTCCTCAAAATCGAGACGGTTCGCCGTGGCGGTGAAATATTCCGACAATGCATTCATCACCATATCGATTTCGGCGCTGCCGCATGCCCCTTCTTCCCTGACGGGCGGAACGGGAAATGCGCCGTGGCGTTGGGCTTCGCGCAGATTTTCACGCAGCTGCGCGGCTTCTTCTCCCGCATCGGTCATATGCGGCACACCTTCCGCGGAATAGTCCACCGCAACGGGTGACGCACCGATAACCGCCATTTTATAATCACCGATGCGCTTAATGACATTGTGGCGAACGAGCGGCCTCTCGCCGCCGCATTTTGCGCCGTGCCACTGATCACCGACAAAAAAGCGTTCGTTGCGGCGATTTTGCTCATACATGCCGTTTTCGCCAAGCCCGCTTTTAAAGCGGCGTCCGCTTTCGTATTCGCCCCACACCTGTGAGACAAGTGTCTGTTCGTTACTGTTCATCCGTCAAACTCCTCCTGTTCACTGCCGTCATAAGCAAAGAAATTTTGCATGTAAAACGCCTCGCGATCACGCTGCAGCTCGGCGGCGCGTCGCGGCTTTTTACGCACCTTGACATCGCTGCGTGCGCGTTTTGCCCAAAGCAACACCGCCGTGGCGATCAACGCCGCCGCAAACATTACGGCTGCTATCATAATTTTCCCCTCCTTTGTTATGCACCGTTCCAACCGCCGCGCACATCCCGCACCGACACGCCGCCCGTCGGGCGTGCGCGTCGCGACGATGCGGACGAGCCGCGAAAATAACGCACATCGGTCATGGCATAGCGCAGCGCATCCATTAAATGGTTATACTTGTCCACCGGGCGATTGATGCCGTCTCCCCGGTCATTTTTGTCCCAGCAATATGCCGCCAGTTCTGCCGCCGTCGCTTTGCACGCGGGATGCACGATGATCTCATATTCCTGCAGCACGGCAATGCCGTGCAGAACACTGTCGCGCCCTTTTTCGGCGGCTTTGATGCGTGAAATGCCGGCTCGGCGCAATTCCTCGTTGCTTTTCGGCTCGGCGGCATCCGCGCGGATACGTTCCTTGGCATATCCTTTTTCAATGAGCATCGCGGCGATCTCGGAATTGACCATGCGGGTGCGATAGTATTCATCAAACACATACAACCGCTTGGCCGCAGGGGATACCGCAGCAGCAATAAATGCCGTCGGATCGTTGGTGTAGCCGTAGTCAAGCCCGTAGACACAAAGATATTCATCGCCGTTTTCGCCGCCGAGAATTTCCTCAAGTGAGAACGACTCAACGCGCCACCGTTCGAAAATCAATCCTTCCGAAACGCCCCAATCTCCAAGCCCTGCCACACGATAGCGGCGCGGGTTATCGCGCTTCATGCGGCGAAACATGCGGCGATCCGCCTCGTCAAGCCATTCGTTGCAGGTGTAATCGGTGGTCATAGCAAGCACCGCCTCATCCGTGCGATCAAAAAAGCGTGCTTTGAGCCAATGACGCTCGCTCCACGGATTAAAGGTGAGCGTGGTTTGCTTAAAAAGCGGCGCAGGCACCTCGCCGCGGATGGATTCATCGAGCGTATCAAACGCCGCTTCTTCGGTGATCTCGTATGCTTCCTCCACCCACAGCCAGCATAAATAGCCTTGTTCGACCGTGATCGAGGTGATTTTCAGCGGATCATCAAGTCCGCGGAAATAAATCTTTTGCCCCGTTTGCACATTTTCGATTTCCAGTGGGCTTTCCTTCGCCTTCCACACCCGCGAAAGAAGTCGGAT
>JAZURB010000162.1:0-7433 GCA_045605945.1 Acutalibacteraceae bacterium | reverse complement strand
ATAGATATAACCGCTGTTGACGGAATCAAAGCTGTTTTGATAGGTCATATACGCCGACGGCCAAGCCCAGTTGTCCGCATTGGTCACGCCGTTGTACATAGTGACCGAGTTATACTCGTCGTTGTTAAAGTAAGGCCAAATTGCGCCTTGGTCATTGAATTGGTTGAGCTGCAGCTGCTGCTCGTTGGGCATCAGGTTATCGTTTGCACCCCAGTATGCTTCGTTCCACTTCGCATACAGCGTGAAATCGTAAGGCACGGTGGAATTGAAATCATAAGGATCGGTCAGCTCGGGGTTGCAATACCAGCCGCCGAAATCAAAGCCGTATTTCGTGGGGTTGGTGGGCTGGGGCAGCTTGTCGCCGTCCTTCACCAAAGCATCTTCCACCGCCGAGCCGCCGTTGGTCTCGAAGGAGACGGTGTGCTTCTTCACAACATTGTTGTAGCCGTAGGTCGCCATGATGGACGGGTAGTCACGGAACGACACATTACAGTCGAGCGGCCAACCTTTTTCGGAGTTGTACCAATACGAGCCGTCATAAGCAGGCTCCGACCACGAGTTGCTCGCCCACGCGTATTGCCACATGCCGTAGGTGACACTGAAATCCACGTTACCCACTTTATCCAGATTGACAACCGTCGTCTCGGCCGGATCGTACTGCGGGCCGCTGGTTTGACGCTTCGGCTTCGGGACCCATGTGTCGTATTTATAGCTGCTCGAAGCCTGAATGTTGTTCATCGCGCAATCCAGGTTCGAATACACGCCGGGGAAATAGTTATTCGCTTCCATCGTTTCGCACCAGGCGTTGCAAAGCTCGACCTGTTTCGAAGCAGACAGACTATAGTGAACATCCGCCTCAATATCGAAATAGATAGGATACTCGAAATACATATTGTTCTTTTCGATAATATCGATGCAGAAATTCGCATCACCGACAACGCCGGAAGCTGTGGTTTTATAGCTGTAATAATACGCGCCGACATGCATACCCGCCTCACGCGCCATGTTATACAGCGTGACAAAGGTCGGGTCGGCTTTACGCGTGCCGTAACCCGCTTTTTCGTCACCGATACGCAGGATGACAAAGTCACAGCCGTCTGCCTTCATTTTTTTGAAATCCACCAGGCTGTAATCGGTATAGGTGGCCCCGTTGACATTCCACTGGGACATATCGCAACCCCAGGCGAAAATTTTACCTTCACCGTTTTTGTAGGCACCCGCGAGAAGCGCAGACGCCGGCGGTGCCGCCACGACAAACAGCGAAGCGAGCATGACCAGTGTCAGCATCAAAGTTGCCATGCGTTTGATCATTTTCATAGGTGTTTCCTCCTTTTGCCTCCACAAACAAAGCCATAATCATCTAGTATAAATGTATCATCCTCACAAAGAAAAGTCAATATTCCGCCCGCTCTTCCCTGTCAAAATCAGCGATACCGCCAAGCACAAACAGAAAATTTCGGTTATTCTTTCCAGATGTGGACTAATCCCCACTCTACGCGGTTGTCGCAAAACGTCGGCTTCTTTTGCAGGAAAAGATGTAACACCGCCTAAAAACGGCTACACCTCATCCGTCATTTGCTGCGCAAATGCCACCTTCCCCTCGAAGGGGAAGGCATGACGGCGCGAACCGCGGCACAGCACTTGAGACCTCGCCCTGCAAGGTTGCTGCAAAATTATACAAAAAGCGCACAGGCAACTCACCTGTGCGCTTTTAAAATGCAACTATTACGGTTTCGCGAGCAATGCGCGAACGGTTAATCACCGAAGATCTCCTTTTAGAATGTATTGCGGCAAAACATCGTCTAAATAGGCCACATCACTATATACCGCCTGTTGATTGCCACTCATAACATGTACCGTCACAAGAGGATATGTCTGCCTTATAGCAAAATCTTTCGCCGGATTATCTCCGATATACGCCATGTGTTCAAAAGGAATATCAAACATAGATTGCATCATTGCAAAAGCTTGAGGATGCGGCTTGCGATAATTCGTTCCGCCTAAATCATCCGTAACAATTATATGATCAAAATATTCCTCCAGGCATAGCGCTTCGATCTTTCGATGCTGTTGCATCGAATTACCGTCAGTGATCAATCCTAATCCAAAACCTTCTTTTTTCAAATTCTTAAGAAGGCTCTTTACTCCATCGGTCAAAGCAATATCCGGTGTATGTTCTTTGTATGTGCGAATACATGTTTGAATATCTTCTTGCGTATAAGGAATGCCGAATGATTCAAACAACCGATTAAACACTCGTTGCCGATCCGCATTATATAACGCTTTCATTGTTGCAAACGCATCCTTCAGCATATACTGTTGTTCTACCATTTGCGCAACAGCGAAAAAACCGGACAACACATATTCATATTCAGGATACAGTGTGTCATCCATGTCGAAAAGAATAACTTGCAAATCGTGCTTTTGTATAATATTGTTTATAGAAGTAATAAACTCAATCATTACATATCAACCCTCACGCTCTGATCATAACGGCAATAACGTGCACCGTTCTCAGCGGCCCCTGCTCTAAAATCAATCTCTTTACCTTGCATCAATTCAATAAGCGCCAAGGCCGCATCTGCCCCAGCCTTCATAGACAACGGCGCACCGCCTCCAAAGCGAGGATTGATCTCAATATACCAATTTTGCTTCGTAGCAGTATCTTTTATCAGCTGTACAGTAATCGGTCCACACGGGCGAAAATCGTTCAGCAGCGTCTTGATTTCATCAATGATCGTCTCATCTTGATCAATTGTAGTTGTCAACACCTCACCCGCACGAACAGCTACTCGAACACGAGGCGTAATATAAATCGGATTTCCGTCAAAATCGCAAAACACATCTACGGTGTACTCTGTTCCGCTAATAAACGGTTGTATAATATAGTCGTCGATTTGCGAAGCATATTGCTCCAATTCGCTTTGCGTTTCTGCTTTATAAGCATTCACGCTGCCGCTACCGTCTTTCGGTTTGATAAATGCCGGAAATCCATGGGTGTACTTTGCTACATCATCCGCTACAGTCGGGGCATGTAAACCAAGGCTCTCAAAGTATGCCGAGGTATGCCGTTTATCTCGACATATAGAAATCTTTTCGGGGCGACTGATTAACACTTTTGTTCCTACTTCTTCAAACATCTTTTTGTTCTTTGCCAGCAACAACAAATCTGTATCAATTGTCGGAATTAACAAATCAATATGATGATCTACGCAATATTTCACCAGCGTCGGCAAATACGACTCCTCACGAATATACGGCACCATTACCACATTATCGCAAAATGCTGTTGCCGCAGAACGCGTTACATCCGCTCCGTGAATCGTTAAATCAACACTCGATTTTTCGCAGGCACGACGAAACATTTGAATCAATTCCACACGCCGTCCAACACTCGTAAACAAAATATCCATAAACTCCGCCTCCTATGCTTATCAAAAACTTTTCTGTTTTCTAAAAACCTCGCCAACATCAGTTAACGCTATACAGCAAGTCCGATATTATAAAAGATCCAACGCTCGCTATCTTCCGTCGCATATTCTTTACATTACGGTTTCGCGAGCAATGCGCGAACGGGCGCGCCGTCGGCTCCGCCGATGCGAATGGGAGCGGCGTGAAGCACATATTGTCCCGCTTCGACCGCCGACAGATCAAGCCCTTCCAAAATCGCGACACCGCCCGACAGCAGCAAACGATGTACTTCCGCTTCTGCGTCATACGGCGCAACGGACGCGCCCTCCACGCCGACCAGCTTCACACCCGCATCCATCAGCACAAACGCCGCACTTTGTGTCAAATGCACATTGCCTTTGAACAGGATGCGCTCGGGAGTCATCCACATATACTTTTCAAGTCGATCACCCACGAGAGTGCCTTCCGCTTCGATGACGCAGCAATCACCGCAGCAAACCGACAGCGGAATCGATTGCACATCCCCCGCTCCCTCCCAGAAATGGCAAGGGGCATCGATGTGTGTTCCCGTGTGAACACAGGCATGAATGACCGAGGTGGTGCATTCATCCCCCATGTGCAGATCGGAGATTTTCTCAATCGACGGCGCAGGATCGCCCGGATAAACAGGAGCCGTGAGCCAATCGCGAGAAATATCGATCCATTCCATAGTCATGCGCGACAACTCCTTTTTCGGAAATTACAGACGCTCGGAAATGGACGCAAGCAGGCCGCCCTTTTCGATGATGTTTTGGATGAAAGGCGGGAACGGTTGCGCTTGGTAGGTGGTGTTCGCGGTAATGTCGGTGATGACACCCGTGTCGAAATCGACCTCAACCTCATGACCGTCCTCGATCGCCGCAGCCGCCTCGTCGCACTCGAGAATCGCCAGGCCGATATTGATCGCGTTGCGATAGAAAATGCGCGCGAAGGTGGACGCGATGACGCAGGAAATGCCGCTCGCTTTGATCGCGATGGGCGCATGCTCACGCGACGAGCCGCAACCGAAGTTTTTGCCCGCGACCATGATGTCGCCTGCTTTGACCTTCGATACAAACGCGGTGTCGATATCCTCCATGCAGTGAGCAGCAAGCTCTTCGTGCTTGGAGGTGTTCAGATAACGCGCAGGGATGATGACATCCGTATCCACGTTATCGCCGTATTTATGTACAGTACCGTGTGCAATCATAACTCATATCCTCCTTCAAATCACAGCGCCGCGGGATCGGTCAGCGTGCCGGTTACCGCACACGCCGCCGCCACATAAGGGCTGGCAAGATAGATCTCGCTGTCTACATGACCCATACGACCGACAAAGTTACGGTTGGTGGTGGACACGGCGCGCTCGCCCTCGGCGAGAATGCCCATGTGACCGCCGAGGCAGGGACCGCAAGTCGGTGTGGATACGACCGCACCCGCATCGATGAAGATATCGAACAGACCTTCGTGCATCGATTGCTTCCAGATCTCCTGGGTCGCGGGGATGATGATACAGCGCACATTTTTATTCACCTTGCGACCTTTGAGAACTTCCGCCGCCGCGCGCATATCCTCGATGCGGCCGTTGGTGCAGGAGCCGATAACAACCTGATGGATCTCCACGGCACCCGCGCATTCGTCGATCGTTTTGGTGTTTTCGGGAAGATGCGGGAACGCGATCGTGGGACGCAGCGTGTTCAGGTCGATGACGACCGTTTCATCATACTCTGCATCGGCATCCGCCTCGAACACACGCACTTCACGCTGGAAGCGATCCTTGCAGTAGGCAAGTGTCACATCGTCAACGGGGAAAATGCCGTTTTTCGCACCCGCTTCAATCGCCATGTTGGCGATGCACAGACGGTCATCCATCGACAACGCGGCAACGCCTTCGCCCACAAATTCCAGCGAACGATAGAGCGCACCGTCCACGCCGATCATGCCGATCAGGTGCAGGATAACATCCTTACCGCTGACGAACGGTTGCAGCTTACCTTTGAGCTCGACTTTGATCGCCGACGGCACTTTGAACCAGGTTTTGCCCGTAGCGATACCCGCAGCGAGATCGGTCGAACCGACGCCTGTCGAGAATGCACCGAGCGCACCGTAGGTGCAGGTGTGGCTGTCTGCGCCGATGATGCAATCACCGGGACCGACAAGACCCTGCTCGGGAAGCAGCGCATGCTCGATACCCATGCGACCGACATCGAAGAAATTGACGATATCGTATTTACCGGCAAACTCGCGGGTGCGTTTGACCTGCTGCGCCGCCTTGATGTCCTTATTGGGGGTGAAGTGATCCATGACGAGAGCCACGCGGGTGTTATCGAACACGCGGGTAGCGCCCGAACGCTCAAACTCGTTGATCGCCACGGGAGCGGTGATGTCGTTACCGAGGCACAGGTCGAGTTTCGCCTCGATCAGCTGTCCCGCGACCACATGGTCCAGTCCCGCGTGCGCCGCGAGGATTTTTTGCGTCATTGTCATGCCCATAATAAAAAGCCTCCTTCGCTTATCTGTCAAATCGTGTAATCGTGAATGGTCGTGTCGCCGCGCTGCAGCACCGTGACGCCGCTGCGCGCCATTTCGCAAATGCCGAACGGCTCGATAGCGCTAATAAATGCATCCATTTCGGTCGTTTCGCCCGTCAACTCCAGCGTGACGGTTTTTTCGCCGATGTCCAGCACGCGACCGCCGTAAGACTGCGCCGCCTTGAGCAGTGCAGTGCGGTTGACGGTGTCGTCGGTTCGAACTTTGACAAGCACCATTTCGCTGGCGGTACAATCATCGAGGTCGAGCATTTCCACCTTGTTGACCTCTTCGAGTTTGAACATTTGACGAATCACCTGCGAGAAAACGCCCTCATCATCGCCCGACACCACCACGGTGATACGGGAAACGGCAGGATTTTCGGTGTTACAGGCGATGAGCGAATCGATATTAAATCCGCGGCGGGAAAAGAGACCCGTCAGGCGCAGCAATACACCGGGGTGGTTATCTGCTAACACGGAAAAAGCTTGTTTTTTCATGCTCATACTCTCTCCTCCCTCTTAGTTTTCTTCCATAACTTCGATCATGCTGTCCACCGTCTTGCCGGGCGGGATCATCGGCAGCACATTGACATCCTTCGACAGACGGCAATCCACCACGACGGGGCCGTCCATACTCAGCGCTTTCTCAAGCACGGGACGAATGTCCGCTACGGTATTCATATGCAAGCCTTCACAGCCGTAAGCAGCGGCGAGCTTTACAAAATCGGTCTTGCGCTCGGGATCGGTTGCCGAGAAACGACGACCGTAAAACACTTTTTGCCATTGACGCACCATGCCGAGCACGCGGTTGTCAAACACCAGCACGGTGACAGGCAGGTTATACGACGCGAGCGTGGTCAGCTCGTTGCAATTCATATGGAAGCTGCCGTCACCCGTGATAAGAACGGTTCCCTTGTTTTCGGAGCCGCATTGCGCACCGATCGCCGCACCCAGACCGTAACCCATGGTGCCAAGACCGCCCGAGGTAAGCAGGCGGCGAGGTTTGCGCACCTCAAAATACTGCGCCGTCCACATCTGATGCTGACCGACATCGGTGGCGATAACGGTATCGTCATCCACCAGATCGCGCAGCGTTTCCAAAATCACGCGCGGATCGGGGGCGGCCTCGGGATCGAGCATCGGCGCGGGAAGCGTTTTCTTCATAGCGCTGACCTCGGCGATCCATGCTTCGTGCGTATGTGCTTCACTGCGCTCGCAGAACGCCGCCAATACATCGGTCAGTTCACCGCCGATACGCACAGCGGTGGCGACATTTTTGTCAAACTCCGCATGATCCACATCGATGTGAATCACCTTTGCGTTCGGTGCAAAGCCCTTGCGGTCGCCCGCCACACGATCGGAAAAGCGCGCGCCGCACCCAAACAGCGCGTCGCAGTGCTTCGCGGCAAGATTTGCCGCCGCCGTGCCGTGCATACCGACCATACCGAGCCACAGCGGGTGTGACGGATCGAA
>JAZURB010000161.1:0-6950 GCA_045605945.1 Acutalibacteraceae bacterium | reverse complement strand
ACTCGAGAGCTTTTTTATTCATCGTTATCTTTCTCACTGCCTTTGCGTCGCAGTATGAGCCCGACAACAAACGCGATGATCCCGTGCGTGCCCACAAAGAAATAGCCAACCGCCAGTCCCGCATCATACGCAAAATTGCCGGTAAATTCCAGCGGATTGCCGAGCCGCGCATTGCCGATCATGCTGAGCATTTGCAGCAAAATAAGCAGTACACCGATGAGCATCAATACCATACCGATCTTTTTCACAAGAAAGCCTCCTCTTGCTGTTTCACATACCGCACGATCGCGCGGTTGACATCGATACCTGTGCAGGCAATCAGTTCTTTGGTTTGGGCGGAGGAATTCACCTCGCACACCAGCGGGTTACCGTGTTCATCGTAAAGCAAGTCAACCCCCGCAATACCCACGCCCAAAATTTCGCAGCAGCGCAGCGCAAGCGCCTCTTCTGCAGCGGTCGGGATGTACGGTGTGCCGCTGCCGCCCGCACCCACATTGGCGCGAAAATCGCTGTCGTTGCGGCGAGTCATGGCAGCAACAACGCTGCCGCCGACGACATACAGGCGGCGATCCATGCCGCGCGATGCAGCAATAAACCGCTGCAACACGAACGGGCGCGCGGCCATGTTCAACGCTAACTCACGCAGCTCTTTGGGATCGTTCGCCAAATACACCTGACCGCCGAGCGAGCCGAAGCATTCCTTAACAACCAGCGGATAGCCGAGCGCCTTTTCAGCGGCGCACAAAAACGCTTCCCCCGCCGCCTCGTAAGCGACATAGGTCATGGGAGCGACCCATGTCTCGGGCATGGGAATGCCGTGTCCGCAAAGTGCCAACTGCGTAGCGGATTTATCGTCGCATACCGCAACGGCATCCGCCGAGTTATACAAGCGAATACCCGCCGCTTCCATCGCACGCGCCAGACGCACATCTTTATCCCAAAACAGCGCAAACGGCGCCGTCTCTCCCACGATGGATGCCGTATCGCACAAATGCGCCGCCATGGCGGTATTGGGGGTCGGGATAAGCGTTATCCCCTCTTTGGCGGCCGCCTCCGCAAGTGCACATACTGCCTGCGGCGGGCCGTCCGTATTCCAAAAACCGTTATAAACGATCAAGCCATGCATGAGAATATTCCTCCGAAGAACGATAACGCCCCACCATAAGAGAGTTGTTCAAAAGCATTTTCACAACTCCCGGTGATATTTTCCCTGACGGAAATGTGATATATCGCTGTGCGATGTGAAATATGCCCGAGGGGCATATTAAGGAGTCGGCTTCGCCGACAATTATGAAATTCAAAGCGGACGGTTGCGTTGCAACCGTCCGCTTTCCCTTAATATTTTCGAAGAAAATATTTCATAGGCGAAGCCTATATCATACATCGTCAGATGTATATCATCCATCGCCACCGACGATGGATATCATTGTTGGGTGTCCATGTCCCTATGGGCACCCAACTTAAGTGGGCGGCAGGGCGTTATTTTGCTTATTTTTTCGTGAGCGTAAAGGCGGTTGCCTCAAAGTCCCACAGATGCTTAAGTGCAATACCGGCATACATCAGCTCGTCGCCGCCGAAGTCGGCATCGAGTTCATCGATATGATACACCGCATCGGGATCCAAGCCGCGGAACTTGAGCACCTTGACGGGGTCGGCGGGCAGGTTCAACTGGCGCACATACACCGCATAGGCTTTGCTCTTATCGGGCAGGACAAACATCCACGCGCACGCATTGGTCTTGAACGGGTTGATGAGACGATAGAAGTCGCCGTTGATCACCAGTTCGCTGATCTTACGGTAGTGGTCGGTGTGCGTCTTGATCTGGGCGCGCTCCTCATCGGTGAGATGCAGCGGATTGAGTTCGTAGCCATACGAAGCGCTCATTGCCACCAGCGCACGCGTGTTATACGGCGTGACGCGGTTCATTTGGTGGTTGGGGGACGCCGACAGATGCGCCGTCATCGCCTGCGGCGGATAGCACATTGAAGTGCCGTATTGGATCTTGAGACGCTCGATCGCATCCGAGTCATCCGAAGTCCAGATCTGGGGCTGATAGTACAGCACGCCCGCATCAAAGCGACCGCCGCCGCCCGAGCAGCCCTCAATCACGAGGTCGGGGAAGTTCTTATTGAGGTAGTCCATGAAGCGATAAAGGTTGAGCACAAAGCGGTGGAACACCTCACCCTGGCGGTGCGGAGGCAGCGCCGTCGAATACACGTCGGTGAAGTTGCGGTTCATATCCCATTTCACATAGGAAATGCGGTTGTTGCGCAACACGCCGCCGACCGTTTCTTGCAGATATTCGAGAACATCGTCACGCGAGAGGTCGAGGATCAGCTGCTGACGACCGCGGCAGAACGGACGACCGGGCACTTTGATCGCCCAATCGGGATGCGCACGGTACAGTTCGCTGTCCTCGGAGATCATTTCGGGCTCAAACCACAGACCGAAGGTCATGCCTTGCTCTTCGCATTTCTCGATGAGCGGCGTCAAACCGTTGGGCAGCTTGCCGGTATGCACAAACCAATCACCCAGCGAGCTGTTATCGGTATCGCGATGACCGAACCAGCCATCGTCGAGAACGAAGGTGTCGATGCCGAGACCTTTGCAGCTTTCGATGATGCCCAGCAGCTTCTCTTCGTCAAAATCAAAATAGGTCGCTTCCCAGTTGTTAACGACAATGGGACGGCGCACGTTACGATTCTTGGTATGGCCCAGATGATAGCGGAATGCATCGTGGAAATTCTGGGACATCTTGTTCATACCCTCATGGGTATAGGTCAGCACGGCTTCGGGAGTGACAAACTCCTCGCCCACTTCCAGATGCCACGCAAAGTCAGCGGGGTGGATACCCATTTGCACGCGGGCACCGCCGAACGAGTCGACATCGGCAAGGCCGATCCAGTTGCCCGAGTAGATAAGCGCCACGCCGTAAGCATCGCCCTGATCCTCATCGGTGTTCTTCGACACGAACGAGATAAACGGGTTATGTACATGGCTCGAAGTGCCGCGACGGCTGCCGACCGACTGGATGCCATGACGCAGCGGCGAGCGGTCGATCTGACGCTCGCGGATATGCACGCCATAGAGACCGATCATATCGTAATCACCGATAGGCATATCCACGCTCATAGAGAGCGCGCGGGTCACGGTCACGGGAGCGCCGCTGTTGTTGATCACACGCGCGCTGCGCGCAATGATATCGATATCCTCAAACACGACATAGCGCAGCTCGACTTCGACGCCCGAGGGTTCGTCACGGAGAAGCACTTTCAGCGTTTGATCACCGCCCGACAGGCTGGGAAGACCGGGGAGTTCCTCGTTGCCTTCCTCAATCGTATGCGACACATAGGTGAAATCCACCGTGCTGCTGCCGTCGGCAAAGGCGATGCCCACCGCCGGATTGCGATAATCGCCCGCGCCGTAAGCGGGATATTCGGTCGGGATAACATCAAGCGCATGCTCTTGGCTCGCCGCGCCTTCATAATGCGGGGTGAAGCCGCTGTAATATTTCTGCCAAAGGCGGGTCAGATCCGTTCCCTCACGCAAGCGGCGACCGTAGTACGGGCTGTACAGGTGGTTGCCGTCAAAAATGCTGAACAGATAGCTGGTGTTTTTGGTGGTCAGATGAAAGAACTTGGTTTGCTTATCAAAAGTGATCGCCATAGGTCTGTTCCTCTTTTCCTAAAAAGAATTTAGCAAGATTATTGTACAAGAAATCCCCCGATTACGCAAGGGGTTTTGCCGATTATTCAAAAAAATGCGCACATTGCAATCTCATAGATCACAGGGCCGAGCAAAGCCGGCAGCATGTTGGCGGGCGAAAAGCGTTTGCCGAACGCCACATTGATGCCGATCGCTGCAATGAGCACCGAACCGACCAGCGACAAATTGCTGATCAAACGGTCGCTCATCCACTCCTGCGCAAAAGCGGCACACAAAGTGATTGCCCCTTGATAAAGCCCCAAGGGGATCGCCGAAAACAACGCACCAAAGCCCATGGTAGATGCCAGAATGATCAGCAACACACCGTCGAGCAACGCCTTAATATACAGGGTGGAAGGATCGCCGGTTAAGCCGTCCTCCAACGAGCCGACGATCGCCATGGCACCGACGCAAATGATAAGCGTGGCAGATACAAAGCCATCCACAAAGCGGGCATCGTTTTGCGCGCCGACCTTGGCTTTGAGCCATTCGCCCGTGCGCTCCATGCCCTGCTCGATCTTGCAAAGCTCGCCGACAAAGCTGCCGATGACCAGCGATAAGATGAGCAGCAAGGTGCCTTGCGTGGACAGCGCACCGTTTTCGATGACAAACATTTCCTTGAGCGTCCCGCTCAGCCCCACAACAATGGTGGACAAGCCGAGCGCTTGCATCAGAATTTTTTGAAATCGCTCTTTGATGCCGCCGCGCAGCAGCAAACCGATCCCGCCGCCGACAAGCACCGCCGCGACATTCACGATTGTTCCGAGTCCGATCATAGCGCCCTCCCCTTATTGCACGACATTTTGCGGTGTGCCGTTTACGAAAGCGCGCAGATTGTCGCACACAAGCGCCAGCAAGCGCGCTCGCGTTTGCAACGGTGCCCATGCGACATGCGGCGTGATCAGCAGGTTTTTAGCGCCGATGAGCTTGCAATCCGCCGTCATGGGTTCGACAGCGAGCACATCCAGCGCGGCAAACGACAGTTTGCCGCTTTCGAGCGCAGCCGCCAATGCCGTTTCGTCCACCACACCGCCGCGCGAGGTGTTGATAAACATCGCGCCGTCCTTGCAACGCGCAAACGCTTCGGCGTTGAACAGGCGTTCCGATTGCGGATTTAAGGGACAATGCGCCGAGATGACATCGGCGCGGGCGAGCAATTCCTCGAAGGTGACAAACTCCACATCGGGATAGAAGCGCTTGGTACGGGTAAACACCAGCACTTTCATGCCGAAGGCAAGCGCGATCTTCGCCACCGCCTGTCCGATGTTGCCGAAGCCGACAATACCCATCGTCATTCCGCTAAGCTCCGCCATCGGATAGCAAAACGGCGAGAACACATCACTGCCGATCCAGTGCCCTTCGGCGGTGAAACGACGGTAATCCTCCACACGGCTCACGCGCGACAGCAACATCGCAAACACATGCTGCGCCACGGCGTCGGTGGAATAGCCTCCCGCGTTACACACGGTGATGCCGTGAGCATTCGTATAAGCAAGATCGATATTGTTATAACCCGTGGCGAACAGACCGATATATTTCAGGTGCGGCGCATGCACAAGCACCTCCGCCGTCAGCGGGGTTTTGTTGCACAGCACCACATCCGCATCCTTGATACGCTCGACAATTTGATCGGGCGCGGTCAAGGGATAGACGGTGACATCGCCCAGCGCCTCAATAGGCGCGAGCGACAAATCGCCGTCAGTCACGGTTTTCCAATCGGTGATAACGATATTCATGTGAGGTCTCCTTTAACGGTCAAATTCATCCTTTGTCAGGGTGAGCAATTCTTTAACAGCCTCGCGCACTGCACTCAAGCCTTTTTCGGAAGCATCCATATCCAGCAGCTTCCAATGATTATCGATGTCCTCGGCAGTGAGGATGCGATGCCATTCCAGTTTCATCAGCAGCGGCATTTGCGCATCTTGGATGATCGCATCGATACGCTCGAGCACATCGCTGTTATCGTGCACAGCCGCATCGCTCGTGACGGTTACGGTGGCACTGACGGGCGCCGTAACGGTGACGGTCGTGGTGTTGGTTGCCGCATCGTATACGGTTGCCGCCGCCACCTCTGCCCCGTTCACCGCCGCGCTGACAGCAATACCTTTCGCAAAGCCGCGCAGGTGAATATGCCAGGTGCGCTCAGCGGGAATGAGCGCGGTGTCACCCGTTGCGGGCGCGACCGTAAAGACCGCCTTATTGTCCCAATCCAGTGTGAGCGCGGTGTCGGCCACGCCGCCGTAGCCGTCGCCCGCATCCTCGCGCAGCGTAAAGCTGCCCGAAGCCGCAGGGAATACATATACATCCATTTCTGCCGCATTGACCAAGCGGTTATCCTCATATTCGGCGAGCGGCACGATCGCGCCCGCTTTCGCAAACACGGGATAGGTATTGAGATCACGATTGACGGTCATTTTACGACCGAAGGTCTTGTTGCACGCATAATGCAGACCTGTGAACACATCAAACCAGTCGCCCTTCGGGAACCACACCTCGGTGGCGGTCAGACGGCTGACCTTATCGCGCGGGGTCGTTGCCGCCGCGACCATAAGCTCGCTGCCGAACCAATATTGGTTCGGTACTTCATACGCCGCGTTGCACAGCGGATGCGAATAATACATCGGCTGCATGAGCGGTGCAAGTTCTTCGTGCACTCGGTAGTTCATCGCATACAGATACGGGAACAAACGGTGACGCAAGCGCAGCCAATGCTCCATGATCGGCTTTGCCTCCGCGCCGTAGCACCACGATTCCTTGCGATGGTAACGGCTGTCCGCGCTGTGCAGGCGATTGATCGGCGACAACACGCCGAACTGCATCCAGCGCAGCGTCAACTCGTCATCACGAATGCCGCGCATGTGTCCGCCGATATCGTGACTCCACCACGGGTAGCCGATGTTGGAGGCGGTGGCGGTGAAATACGGCTGGAACTGCAGCGACTCCCACGAGATGACCGTATCGCCCGAGAAACCGACGGGATAGCGCTGGCTGCCCGGCCCGCTGTAACGTGAGAAGAACATCGGGCGTTTGATGCCGCCGCGCGAGATATCGAGAATATGCAAATGATTGAGCATCCACAGCGGGTCAAGCACTTCACGCTCATCGGCGAGCTTGCCGTCCTTGTTCGGCTCGTGGATCCAATAATAGTTGGTGCCTTGCTGCCAATCCATCCACCAAAAATCCACACCGTCAAGTCGGATCGTAGCCATGTCGTTCTGTGAGCCAAGGAGTTGTGGAAGTGCCTT
>JAZURB010000160.1:0-2131 GCA_045605945.1 Acutalibacteraceae bacterium | reverse complement strand
ATAACGCCCGGGCGTTTGCGCACACGGTCGGCGCCTTTTAATTGCGATATACTTTCGTTTCCGTAATCCGTTGTTTTTTTCTTTGCCACTCGTATTACCGTGCCTTTCTGCGAAATATCGCCGAAAATCATATATAGAGTTATTGTATACCATATTTTGTGGGTTTGTCAAGAGGCGGCGCGGCACAATCCCCAAAATGTGCAAATATACGACAACACCCCGCAACGAGTTGTTGCGGGGTGTGAATTTCAGTATTATTCTTCGCCCTCTTCCTCATCCTTCGGGATCGTAGCGGCGAAGGTTACCGCGGTAACGGATGCTGCGCCGTAAAGAGAGAGCATTTTGGCAGCTTCGTGAAGTGTTGCCCCCGTCGTGATCAAATCGTCAACAAGCAACACGCGAAGTTCCTTGACATCGCCGTTCACATCAAATGCACCGAGCAGGTTGCCGCTGCGTTCGATCATGGGCAGATCCTTCTGATCGGCGGTGTCGTAAATCTTTGACAGCAACGGGCGAAACGGTACGCCGATGAGCTTTGCTACCTCACGCGCGAGCAGCTCGCTTTGGTTAAACCCGCGACGGCGTTGGCGCTTGCGCCACATCGGTACACAGGTGACAGCGTCAAATGCCGCCGCATCCACGCGCACTCGCAAAGATGCTACCATTTCCTCCGCCATGGTTTCCACCAAATCGGCATCGTCGCAGCGCTTCAGACGCAGCACCGCCGCTTTCGCGCCGTCCGTATACTGCATTGCAGAAACAACGCGGTCAAACGCATGGCGGTGTTGCTTGCAGGTGCAGAGCTTACGCGAACGCCCGCAACGATAACACACGGGATCTTCCATGCGCGGGATATGCTCGGCGCAGACTTTGCACGCCGTCGCATGCGCATCGATAACCTTATCGCAATAGATGCAACGACGCGGAAATACCGCGCGCAATAATCGCACAGTCCATCTCACGCAAACACATCCTCGCTTTCGGCAAGCATCAGCGGCAAGCCCGTATACCGCAGCGTTTTGCGATGGTTGTTCACCATCTGCTCAAGCGTCTGCACGCTGCCTACCAAGATAAGCAACTTACGCGCACGGGTGACTGCCGTATACAGCAGGTTGCGATAGCAAAGCTGCTGTTGTTGGTGGAACACAGGGATCACAACCGCATCGAATTCGCTGCCTTGACTTTTATGCACCGTGACAGCGTAGGCGGGCTCAAGATCACCCGCATCCTCCTTGGAGTAGAGCGCCACACGATCGTCATAGCGCACCTTCAGCGTTTGCCCGTGCGGCTCGACCTCTTCAAGAATGCCAATATCGCCGTTAAAAATGCCGCTGCCGACCTCGCCGTCATCCCGCGTCCAGGAAATATCGTAATTATTCTTGGTGTGCATCACCTTATCACCTTGGCGGAGCAAGCGTCCGTCCAGCGTGACCTCGGGCTTTTTCGGATCGGCAGGATTGACAAGCTCTTGCAAGCGACGATTAAACTCGATCGTACCAAGTTCGCCCTTACGCGAGGGACAAAGCACCTGCAGACCCTCAAACAGCGAAAAACCATAGCTATCCGGTAAACGGCGCAAGCAGAGATCCGCCACCGTTTGCATGACCGAACGACTGTCGGGCTTGGCGAGGAAGAAAAAGTCGCCGTCTTTATAATGAATATGCGGCATTTCGCCCGCAACAATGCGGTGTGCGTTTTTCACGATGTGGCTTTCGAGCGCTTGGCGAAACACCTGCGTCAGCTGCACGACAGGCAGCACGCCGCTGTCGATCAAGTCGCCGAGCACGCGGCCTGCGCCCACGGCGGGAAGCTGATCACTGTCACCCACAAGGATGAGGCGGCAACCGCTCGGCAACGCGCGCAGCAGGCTTTCAAACAGCATGACATCCACCATGGACAGCTCGTCGACCACGACAGCACCCGCATCAAGCGGATTCTTTTCATGACGCGCGAAAATCAGCTCATCCGCATCGTCCCACTGCACCTCCAAAAGGCGATGCAGCGTTTTGGCTTCGCGCCCTGTCAGCTCGGACAGGCGCTTGGCAGCGCGTCCCGTCGGCGCAGCAAGCAGCACCTTATCGCCGTAGCTTTCCAGCAGCGCAATGATGCCTTTGAGTGTCGTGGTTTTACC
>JAZURB010000159.1:0-5145 GCA_045605945.1 Acutalibacteraceae bacterium | reverse complement strand
TCTACGGGAATCACACCGATGACGGGGTTCATCAGCTGCTTATTGCGCTCGGCGGGCACATAGCCGCGGCCCTTATCCATCGTGATCTCCATACGGAGCGCACCGCCCTCGCCGATGGTGGCAAGGTGCAGGTCCGGATTCAGGATCTCCACTTCACTGTCGCACTTGATCGAACCCGCCGTTACTTCGCAGGGGCCTTCCGCGTCCACATACACCGTTTTGGGAGCGTCACCGTTGATGCGCGCGCACAGTCCTTTAATGTTGAGGACGATCTCGGTCACATCTTCTTTCACGCCTTCCACGGTAGAGAACTCGTGGAGAATACCGTCAACCTTGATAGAGGTCACGGCAACACCGGGCAGCGAAGACAGCAGCACACGGCGCAGGCTGTTGCCAAGCGTCGTGCCGTAGCCACGCTCCAGAGGCTCCACGGTGAATTTACCGTAGGTGCCGTCAGCAGCGAGGTCCAGCGCTTCGATTCTGGGCTTCTCAATCTCAATCATGCAAAACCCTCCTTAAGTAGCACCGAGCATTGCGCCGCCCATGCGACGCAATGTCGGATATAATGTTGAAAATAAATAACCGTCGGGGTCTGCTTATTATTTCGTGTACAACTCGACGATGAGGTGCTCTTCGACGGGCAGATCGATGTCCTCACGGGTGGGCAGGGCAACAACCTTGCCGGTCATGGTGGTGGCATCGAACTCGAGCCACTTCGGCAGCGCGATGGAGGAGTTCGCCTCGACATTCGCCTTGAAGCGCTCGATGTCACGGCTGCGCTCACGCAGAGCGATCACCATGCCCTGCTTCACTTGGTAGCTGGGGATGTTGACTTTCTTGCCGTTGACGGTGAAGTGACCCTGCGTCACGATCTGGCGAGCCTCACGGCGGGTAGCCGCGTAGCCCAGACGGAAGATAACGCTGTCCAGGCGGCGCTCCAGCTGAGTCAGCAGGTTTTCGCCGGCCTTACCGGGCATGCGGGTAGCCTTCTCATAGTAGGTACGGAACTGCTTCTCGAGCACGCCGTACACGAACTTGACCTTTTGCTTCTCCTGCAGCTGAATGGCATACTCGGACTTCTTCTTTCTCATGTTGCCGTTCGCGTTGCGGGTGGTGGTCTTCTTGTTATAACCCATCACGGTGGGGCTGATGCCCAGCGCCTTGCAGCGCTTTGCGATCGGTTGTCTGTTTCTTGCCATAATGTAACCTCCTAAAATTATTACACGCGTCTTCTTTTGGGAGGACGGCATCCGTTGTGGGGGACGGGAGTCACGTCTTTAATCATCGTGACTTCCAGTCCGGCGGACTGCAGGGCACGGATCGCGGCTTCACGGCCGGCGCCGGGGCCCTTAACATACACTTCGACCGTTTTCAGGCCGTGCTCCATTGCCGCTTTCGCCGCGGTCTCCGCAGCGGACTGAGCAGCGAACGGGGTGGATTTTCTCGAACCACGGAAACCGAGCTCGCCGGCAGACGCCCAAGAAAGAGCGTTGCCCTGAAGGTCGGTCAAGGTGACGATGGTGTTGTTGAACGTGGACTGGATATGCGCGGCGCCACGTTCAATGTTCTTGCGTTCTTTGCGGCGACGGGTTGCACCCTTGCGCGCAGTTGCTTTTGCAGCAGCCATTCTTTATCCCTCCTGCTTACTTCTTCTTGTTGGCAATGGTCTTCTTCGGACCCTTGCGGGTACGAGCGTTGGTCTTGGAGCGCTGACCGCGAACGGGTAGGCCCTTGCGGTGACGCAGGCCTCTGTAAGAGCCGATTTCGATCAGACGCTTGATATCAAACGCCACATCGCGGCGGAGGTCACCTTCCACCGTGTAGTTCTTGTCGATATGATCACGAAGTTTCGACACGTCGTCTTCCGACAGGTCACGAACGCGGATATCGGGATCCACGCCGGTCGCCGCGAGGATGTCGCAGGCGGATTTGCGGCCGATACCGTAAATATAGGTCAGGCCGATTTCGATGCGTTTATCTCTGGGCAGGTCAACACCAGCAATACGCGCCATAATATATCCTTCCTTTCAATTGCAAATAAACGAGTCAGAGCGCTGTAGGCGATTAGCCCTGGCGCTGCTTGTGCTTCGGGTTCTCGCAAATCACCATGATGCGGCCCTTGCGCTTGATGACTTTGCATTTTTCGCAGATTTTCTTAACAGAAGGTCTGACTTTCATAACGAATACCTCCTTGGTGGTTAACACCGTTTGTCGTAAATGTGTACACAGTGTCCTCTGTGTACGCTCGTTCTTATTTCGTGCGCCATGTAATACGGCCTTTGGTCAGGTCATAGGGGGACATCTCCACCGTGACCTTGTCGCCCGGCAGAATGCGGATGAAATTCATACGCAATTTACCGGAGATATGCGCCAGGATTTGGCGGCCGTTGGCCAGTTCCACTTGGAAAGTCGCGTTGGGCAGCGCCTCAACGACCGTTCCTTCCAATTCGATCACATCCGCCTTGGACATTCCGTAACCTCCCTTTTCAAGCAACAGTTCGGTTGCTTATACACCGTGCGTCTCGCGGTAATTGCGCAGCGCGCGCCGCAAAGCACGATTGGTCGTCATGGCTTCACAGCTGATGCCGTCGGGCAGCAGCCGAATGTGACGGGGGTTTTTGCATTTGGGACGCTCCAGCGGTCGACGCTTGCCGTCGGCAAGCCACACACCGTGTTCGTCCTCGCGCACCACCGCCAGCAGTTGATCCTTATCGCGTCCCGCAAGGGACAGCGCCAAGGTGGCGTTTTCGGGCATCGAAGTCACCGTCCTTTTCCTTACGGTCGGGTCAAAATGACGGGACCGTCGGGGGTGATGGCGATCGTATGCTCGAAATGCGCAGACAGTCGTCCGTCAAGCGTGACAACCGTCCATTTGTCACCGAGCACCTTGACCTCATGCGTTCCCGCATTGATCATCGGCTCAATGGCAAGTGTCATACCGGGGAGCAATCTCGGACCGCGTCCCGGTGTACCGAAGTTCGGTACATTGGGGTCTTCGTGTAGATCCGTGCCTACTCCGTGGCCGACATACTGTCGTACAACCGAGTAACCACGTTCCTCGACATACCGTTGCACGGCTGCACCGATATCGCCGATGCGATTGCCGGGCTGCGCAGCAGCGATGCCTTCATACAGGCTTTGCTCTGTTGCGTCCAGCAGCGCTCTTGCTTCGGGAGAAATCTCTCCGGCAGCAAAGGTGGCGGCGTTATCGCCGTGAAAACCGTTGTAATACGCGCCCACATCCACGCTGACGATATCGCCTTCGCGGATCACTCGCGTACCGGGTATGCCGTGGATAACCGTGTCATTCACGGAGATGCATGCGCTTGCAGGGAAGCCGCCGTATCCGAGGAAGGAGGGTTTTGCGCCCGCCTTGCGGATAAACTTGCAAACCTCACGATCGATCTCCGCCGTCGTAATGCCGGGGCGAACGAGCGAGCCTGCCAGCTGCAGTGCTTGTGCCGAAATACGGCACGCGTCTTTCATCGCGACCAAGTCGCGGTTACTTTTTACGGATATCATGGTTTACTCCTCGAGGGCTTTGATCACCAACGCGGAGGTGTCCTTGACTTCCTCTTGACCGTAGACGATCTTGAGCTTGCCGCTCTTCTCGTAATACGCCTTGAGGGGCTCGGTCTGCTCATGATACACGCTCAGACGCTCTTTCACCGTGTCAGGGTGGTCATCCTTGCGTTGAACAAGGGTATCGCCGCACTTGGTGCACACGCCTTCCACCGCGGGTTTCTTATACTCGAGGTGATAGGTTGCGCCGCAAGCAAGACAGACACGGCGGCCCGATACACGCTGGGCGATGACATCGTCCGCGACTTCGATGTCGATAACGCGGTCGATCTCGATACCCATACGGTCAAGCGCCTCGGCCTGCGGAATGGTGCGGGGGAAGCCGTCAAGAATGAAGCCGTTTTGGCAATCATCCTGAGCAAGACGCTCCTTGATGATGCCGATGACAATTTCATCGGGCACCAGAGCGCCGCTGTCCATGAAGGACTTGGCTTTTTGGCCCATTTCCGAGCCGCTTTTCAACGCTTCACGGATAATATTACCCGTGGAAATCGTGGGAATGTGCAAATGCTCGCTGATCATTTCTGCCTGAGTGCCCTTGCCGGCACCGGGTGCGCCTAAAAGAATCAATTTCATAAGGAACAGCTCCTTTCACGCAAGCGGCTTCGCCGGACGGGAGTCGTGCTCCCGTCCGACAGAGCCGTCAAAGACTGATTTCGGACAATTCGATCACTCAAGGAAACCTTTGTAGTGACGCATCATCATCTGGCTTTCGATCTGCTGCGTGGTCTCAAGCGCAACGGACACGACGATCATGACCGAGGTACCGCCGATGGCGATGCCCTGGAAGTTCGTGAAGATCATGCCGAAAATGCTCGGGAACACAGCGACAACGCCGAGGAAGAGCGCGCCGATGAAGGTAACCTTGCGAAGCACACGAGAGATGTAGTCCGAGGTGGGCTTGCCCGGACGATAGCCGGGAATTGCACCGCTGTTGCGACGCAGATTGTTCGCCATCTCGATGGGATTGTACTGAATGGTCACATAGAAGAATGCAAACGCAATGATCAGCACAAAGTAGAGGATCACATACAGCGGATCGGTCTCAGAGAACCAATTGGTGATCCAAGTCCACTCGTTGGTCTTGTTCGCGAAGGTCGCGATGATCGACGGCAACGAGATGATGGACACCGCCAAGATGATGGGCATAACGCCGCTCATGTTCACCTTGATCGGGATGAAGGTGTTTTGGCCACCGTACATTTTACGGCCGACCACACGCTTCGCATACTGCACGGGGATGCGGCGTTCCGCGTTCGTCATGAACACGATGAAGCCGATCATCAGCACGAACAGAAGCAGAATGACGGGCACACCGATGACATTCCACATCGCGCCCTGGTTGCCGAGCTGTTGGATGCCCGCTTCCCAGAAGATACGATACAGATACACAGCGCCGTCGTCCACGCGGGACAGAATACCGGCAAGCAGGAGGATCGAGATACCGTTGCCGATACCCTTCTCGTTGATCTGCTCACCGAGCCACATCATGAGCGCGGAACCTGCCGTGAAGCACAGGACGATAACCGCCGCTGCCAGCACCTGCCAGCCGCCGGTGATGCT
>JAZURB010000158.1:0-5506 GCA_045605945.1 Acutalibacteraceae bacterium | reverse complement strand
TAAAGGGCGCTGCAATGTAACTAACCAAGCGGATATCCAGCAACTCATCGCCAACATCCCCACGAATGCTCGATTTTTGTACAGTAGTTTCTCGGCGTTTTCGCCGGATGATATTCGCGACTTACTTGCCGAATACGGCGTGGAAACGAAAGTTGAGCGCGGAAATCGTGTTTTTCCCGTTAGTGATAAAGCGGTTGATGTCGTGGACGCTTTAGTTGCTTTTGCAAAGTCGAACGGTGCGGAGTTTCAGCAAGCGGATATCAAAGAGCTTATTCTTGAAAACGATGGCTGTGTCGGCGTGAGGGACGCTCAAAGGGCGGAATGGCGCGCAGATGCTGTGATCGTATGCACGGGTGGTGCATCGTATCCGCAAACCGGATCCACCGGCGATGGATATAATTTGGCTATGCAGGTGAATCATACGATTGTACCGATCCAACCGTCTTTAGTGCCGCTTTGCATCAAAGAATACGATTGCTCACAAATGCAGGGCCTTTCATTGCGTAATTGTACATTGCAAGTGTTGGATGCTGTATGTAATAAGGTTGTTTTCAAAGAAATGGGCGAGATGATGTTTACGCATTTCGGCATTACCGGGCCGCTCGTTCTCAGTGCATCGGCGCATATGCGTCCTATGGCCCCTGAGCGTTATAGTATTTCTTTGAATATGAAACCCGCTTTGTCCGAAAAGCAGCTGGACGATCGTTTGCTTCGTGAAATTGCGGAGCACCGCAACGCAGGCGTGGCCACCATGCTCGGTACGCTGGTTCCGCGTTCGATGATTTCAGTTGTCGCTTCGCGCAGCGGGCTTGGCGTCTCGATGCCGTGTCATGCGATTACAAAAGAACAGCGACAGCGATTGATTGCAACGCTGACGGATTTTAAATTGACCGTTAACGGTTTTCGTCCCATTGCGGAAGCAATCGTTACTTCCGGCGGCATTTCCGTTAAAGAGATCGACGCCAAAACTATGCAATCCAAACTTTGCAAGGGACTGTATTTTGCGGGTGAGGTTTTGGATGTGGATGCCTATACCGGTGGGTTCAACTTGCAAATTGCATTTTCAACAGGTGTCGCAGCAGGACGCGCTGCTGCGATGAATGAGTAATTTTAGGGGTGTTTTTATGAATTTGAACAGTAATTCTCCTGCAGCAGTGGCGATTGACGGGCCGAGCGGTGCGGGAAAGAGCACGATTGCTCGTATTCTGGCTAAAGAATTGCAATTTATTTATGTTGATACCGGTGCGTTGTATCGTGCTGTCGGTTTATCAGTGTTAAAAAATAAAATTGATATTCATGATGCTGCGTCGGTAACAGCGCTTCTTCCGACGCTGGATGTTTCGCTCGCTTATGATGATGAAGGTCAACAGCGTGTATATGTAAACGGGGAAGATGTCTCGGATTATATTCGAACCCCGGAAGTGTCTGAAGCGGCTTCGGCGACATCGGCAATCCCGAGCGTTCGTTCATTTTTGTTCTCTCTGCAGCAAGATATGGCGAAAAAGCATAATGTTATTATGGACGGACGCGATATTGGTACGGTTGTGTTGCCGGATGCGAAGGTGAAGATCTTCTTAACAGCGTCCGCGGAAGATCGTGCTCGTCGTCGTTATGAAGAGCTTATAGCGAAAGGAACGGAAGTCACCTACGAGGATGTACTTCACGATATGATCGTGCGCGACAAACGCGACAGTGAGCGTGCCGCTGCACCGCTTAAAGCGGCGGATGATGCTGTATTAGTTGATACAAGCGGCAATACATTGGAGCAATCCGTGGCACAACTTCGTGCAATTGTGGAGGATAAACTGACATGAAAAAGATCTCGTTTGGCATATGGGTCGGGCAATGCATTTTGTTTTTGTTTCGCCCGCTGATTTACTTGATAATACCGTATAAAATTATCGGCAAGGATAACATTAAGAAATACAAAACGCCGCATATTGTGTGCGCTAATCATATTTCTGCGTACGATCCGGTTTATCTTCTCGTTGCTTTTAATCGACCTATATTTTTTATGGGAAAAGAATCTTTATTCAAAAATCCCATCGGCGGTTGGATTCTCAAAAATCTATTCGGTGTTTTCCCGGTCAATCGCGAAAAACGAGATTCCGGAGCTATCAATAAATCGTTCGAAGTTCTTGAGGCGGGAGCGCTTCTGGGCATTTTTCCTGAGGGAACGCGTTCGAAAGACGGCACGTTGGGAGCCGCAAAATCCGGCGCCGCAATGATTGCTGCAAAAACGAACACGCCGATTTTGCCTTGTGCCATCATTCCCTCCAAGGGGTTTGTTAAATTCTTTAAAAAGACAACGATTGTGGTTGGAGAAGAACTGTCGATTTGCGATCTCGGACTTGATGCGGAACGGCCGGATTTTCGCTTTGCATCGAGAAAGATTATGGCTTCTATCGCTTCACTTATTGAGGAGAATCGCTCATGAGTTCAATCGTGTTAGCTAAAACTGCAGGTTTTTGCTTTGGTGTGAATCGCGCAGTGAATAAAGTTGAAGAATTGCTGCAAACGGGTCAGAAGGTGTGTACCCTCGGGCCGATCATACATAATCCGCAAGTTGTTGATAATTTTTCAAGCCGCGGCGTTCGTATTGTTCAATCTCCTGCCGATGTTCTCCCCGATGAGATTATGGTGATTCGTTCTCACGGAGTTGCCAAAAGTGTGTTGGAAGATGCCGGTGAACGAGGTGTGAGCGTATGCGATGTTACATGTCCTTTTGTGTCAAAAATTCATCGTTTGGTGTATGAACACACGAAAAACGGCGCGATAGCTTTAATTGCCGGCGATATTTCTCATCCGGAAGTTATTGGTATCCGCGGTCATGCTGTAAATAATTCCTATGTGTTCGGTAGCTTAGAAGAGCTTGAAGAACTCTCAAATTCGGAAATTTTTGCCAAATTTCCCCAAGATTTTCCTGTTGTAATGGTTGCACAGACCACTTTCCGACTGAAAACTTGGGAAAAATGTGTAAAATTTGCAAAAAACCACTATACAAATCTTTTTCTTTTTGATACAATATGTAATGCGACCGCCGAAAGACAAAATGAAGCGGCGCTGCTATCATCGCAAAGCGATATGATGGTGATTGTCGGAGGGCGTCAAAGTTCCAATACCGCAAAGCTTCGAGATGTGTGCATGGCACACTGTCCGACAGTTCTTGTGGAAACGGCGGCGGAACTGAAAGCGCAGGACTTTAAAGGTATCTGCTCGATCGGTATTACGGCCGGAGCTTCGACACCCGACGATATTATAAAGGAGGTACTTCAAACCATGTCTGAAATTGTCAACAACGAAACTACACCGGTGGAGGTTACGACCGTCTCTGATGAGATGAGCTTCGAGGAAGCTTTGAATGTCACTTTCCCGGAATCTCAATTGAAAGAGGATAGCAGCAGAGTGCGCGGCATCGTTCTGGCGGTATCGCAAAACGAAGTGCAGGTCGAAGTTGTCGGCCGCAAGCAAACCGGTTATATTCCGGCGGACGAACTGTCTGCCGATCCGAATGCTGTTCCTGCGGATCTTGTTAAGATCGGCGACGAGTTGGAACTGCTGATTATGCGTACGAATGATCAGGAAGGCACGATTATGCTTTCCAAGAAGCGTATCGACTCGCTGAAAGGCTGGGATACGATTGTTGCAGCTGAGCAAAGCGGCGAAGTTCTCGAGGGCGTTGTCACCGATGTTATCAAGGGTGGCGTGCTCGTCGTTTCCAACGGCGTTCGAGTGTTTGTTCCCGCTTCGCAAGCAAGTGTTTCGCGCTTGGACGATCTGACTACGCTCCTTAAGACGAATGTCAAATTCCGCGTTATCGAAGTTAACACCGCTCGCCGTCGTGCTGTCGGCTCGGTGCGCGCTGTTGCTCGCGAGCTTCGCAAGGAGCAGGAAGAGGCGTTCTGGGCGCAGGCTGCTGTCGGTCAAAAGTATACCGGTACCGTTAAGTCTTTGACTTCTTACGGCGCGTTTGTGGATCTCGGCGGCGTTGACGGTATGGTGCATATTTCCGAACTCTCTTGGAAGCGCGTTAAACATCCTTCGGATGTTGTTGCCGTGGGCGATGTTGTTGAGGTTTATATCCGCGACCTGGATACCGAGAAGAAGAAGATTTCTCTTGGCTATCGTAAAGCGGAGGAGAATCCGTGGGAGATGTTTAAAGCGCAATATGAGGTTGGCTCTGTTGTCACCGCGAAGATTGTCGGCATGACTGCTTTCGGTGCTTTTGCACAGATCCTTCCCGGTGTGGACGGCTTGATTCACATCTCGCAAATTGCTAACCATCGTGTTGAAAAGCCCCAGGACGAGCTTACCGTCGGTCAAGAGATCGATGTTAAGATCACCAATGTGGACTATGACACGAAGCGCATCAGCTTGTCTGCGCGTGCATTGCTCGAGCCTGAGGTTGTCGAGGAAGCTTCGGAAGAAGTTGCCCAAGACGCTGCTGAATAATTTAATAAATAAAAACAGAGACCATCAATTGATGGTCGCTGTTTTTATTTTCAAAGAAATGTTTGAACGATTATACAGCAGCGTATATTCTTTGTAGAAATATTTTACAAAGAAGGCGACAGCGGTGTATCGTATAAAAGGTTTCTCGGAACAAGCAAACAGCGTATTGTATTCAGCCACTCAAACTGCGGCTGCGTTGGGACACACATATATCGGAACGGAACATATTTTGTTGGAATTGTTGGCGAAGATAGATGGTATAGCTAAGTTGCTATCGAACGAAATCGGCATGTCGTATACTGCATATAAAATTCGTTTATCGGAAACAGAAGCTTTAGGCAGAAAAACACGACTATCGATCGATGACCTAACCTTGCGCGCCAAGCGTGCGTTGGATGTTGCCGCGGTTACGGCACAACAATTATCGTCCGGTGTTGTAACGACGGAACATCTCCTTTTGGCAGTTTTAAAGGATAGAAGCAGTGTTGCGGTGCGTTTGCTTGGATGTGAAGAAACAAAACTGATTGAAATTGAAAATAAAGTATTTGAATTAGTGGATTATGCTGAGCGTAAGACCGTATCTAACAATTTCGCGCAAGGTGCACTTTCGCCGGATAAAATCAATAAAACGCCGAAACTTGATCGTTATAGTGTCGATTTAACAGCTGTTGCTCAAAACGGTGGATTTGATCCTGTTATCGGAAGAGAAACGATCGTGAACAGAGTTGTGCAAACCATATGTCGTCGAACAAAAAACAACCCTTGTTTAGTTGGTGAACCCGGTGTTGGAAAAACGGCAATTGTTGAAGGATTGGCACAGGCGATTGTCGCGCATAATGTTCCGCCTATGTTATATAAAAAACGATTGGTAATGCTTGATATGGCGGCGTTGGTGTCTGGCACAAAGTATCGCGGTGATTTTGAAGAGCGTGTAAAAGAATTGATGGATGAAGTGCGAAAATGCGGTGATATTATACTGTTTATTGATGAAATTCATTTGATTGTCGGCGCAGGAGCCGCAGAAGGGGCTATGGATGCAGCGAATATTTTAAAG
>JAZURB010000157.1:0-2212 GCA_045605945.1 Acutalibacteraceae bacterium | reverse complement strand
CGCGATCACGATATCGGTCACTTCATCTGGCGCGATGCCGACAAGTCCGTCGCACACGCGCACGGCGATCGCTTCATCGAGCGCGGCTTCGCGGATATGTTGCCGCGCCGAGGCGGCGGGTCCTTCGCCGATGTCGGCGGCGATGGCTGCGCGGATACGCCCTTCCTGCATCAAATGCACGGGCAGATACGCATGATCGGTGCCGATATCGGCAAGCGACGCGCCCTCACGCACAAGCGAGGCGACACACAGCAAGCGTTTATCCGTCATAGGGCTTCTCTGTCCTTTCATGAAAAAAGCGGACGACCTATCATCGCCCGCCTGTTTTCTTATTTTGCAAAATGTGCGTTGAGCTTTTCGATCAACTCATCGGGGTCTTGGCCGTGCACCGCGCAGGCATCCTCAATGGTTTCGCCGCGGGAAGCGGGGCAACCGAGGCAATGCATACCCATTTCAAAGAAATAGACAGCGGTCTCGCGGTCAAAATCCAGCACATCGCCGATAATGGTCTCTTTCGTGACAGTCATTCGTGAGCCATCCTTTCTGATACAAATATTACGCTATTATTATACTGCCACACCGCCGCTTTGTCAATCACCGAAAAGTGACAGAATTATGCAAAACTTCGCAAATGCACTCTTTTCATTACAGCGACGCAACGGCACCGTACAAACACAACGCATCCCGCATAGTGAGATAGCCGTTCCCATCCATATCACCGGCGGTATTCGCAGCATCATCGGCAACGGCTTTCCCCGAAACCAGTTGATACAGTTTCAGCGCATCTTTCACGGAAATTTCGCCGTCGCAGGTGACATCGCCACCCACGCCGCTGCCGTAAATATAATGCATCTGCGCCTTTGCGAGTGCTTCGTTTCCGTCTTTAATAAGGATCTGTTCCCATTGCGCCTTGGTACCGCCGTAATACACATCAGCTAAGGCGTCGCAGCCTTTAAAGGCATCTCGATAAATGCTCGTACATTCCTTATAAATGGTAACCTCATTCAGAGCGGTGCAATCTTTAAAATAGCATTCCTCTATATAGCCGATCGCTTTCGGGAGCACGACCGAGGAAATCGTTGCGCTGTGGCTGAAGTTAGCTTCGTAACCGCAAAACACCATATTTTCGGGAAGCACCACACGCGTGACTGCCGTATTATAAAATGTAAGATTTCCCAAGGATGTCAATGTTTCGGGAAAAGTAACCGTTTCCAGTGCGTAACAATTCGACAACATAGGCGGCGCCAAATCGTATTCACCGATCGCCGTAACCGTCTTGCCGCCAAGAGTTGCCGGGAAATCCAGCGAAATCACATCTGTGTCGCCGATATACCGACGAATAGTGACCGTATCGTCAAGATTGACGGAATACTCAAAATCGCCTTCTTGATGATCGGTATCGGCAGCCGAATTCGGATACTGTGTAGCAGCCATACACGGCGTCGTTAACATCACGGCAAGCATTATTGCCACTGCAAAAATTTTACGAAACATTGTGATGTTAGTCACCTCTTTCACTCAGACCATGTTGTATTCAACCAACAACTCTTCCATAACTTGCCTTAACTCCACATATTCATCGGTGATCATCATCACACCGCTCGAAGTAGCTTGTTGGTACACCAATAACGCATCACGCACATTTATCGCGCCGTCAGAATTAGCATCTGCAAGAAATAGCTGTAGTTTAGAAAACTCCACCGAACTCGGATTTGATACATAGGTATATAATTGATCAACATCTTCCATCGTTATGCATCCATCGTAGTCCAAATCGCCAAGTGTTAAATTTAAATCGCAACACCAAACATTCGGTAAGTTAGCCATTGCATATTGTGTAATAATATTACCGCAATTATCTGTCATTACACATGAAGCTATAGGCGCATACATATAATTATATGTCACTATTCGCCAAGTATATTCCTCATAATATGCGGAAATAGGATCAGCTAATTCACCATAGTCAAAAGCTAAGAAACATGTATAATCAACAGACTTGTTCACCACAGAATAATTTGTACGCTCATTACTCACTATATTATCTTCAGAATCGATACGCGACAAAGTTGTCTGCAAAAAGTAAGGAGACCTCGTCTCAATTTCTGCTACAGCAGCAAGCGTTACCTCATAATCCTCAACATCAATGTATGTAAATGTATTAATATTTATGTGATTAGGAAATGCGCAGACACGAACAGATGTCATATCC
>JAZURB010000156.1:0-4705 GCA_045605945.1 Acutalibacteraceae bacterium | reverse complement strand
CTTGTTTTCCGGCGCAAATCGATCGTCCTGCATCGTACGCTCTTCACCTCCGCGCAACTCTCCGCGCCCGTTATCGACGCGGTACGGCGTGTTTCACAGTACTCTCTTGCAGTTTCTTCATTAGTTCGCCCGGTTTAAAATCGGACATACTCCACGGAAAAACCGACCTTACTGGTCGCAACCTCCCGCTTCAACGCATATCTTGCAGTCTGCCAGCGCATAAAAATAGGCAGAATTCACCTATTTCGCATACGCGTGCTTATATACTATACTACAGACAATGTCAAATTGCAAGTGTTTTTTCGCAATTTTTTCAAAAAAATTCGCCCCGTTTTCCGCGGTCTCATGCGGTTTTCGGGCATTCCACAAGATATTGTGGTCGTGTGAAAAATACCCCTCAAGACCAAGAAAAACCCCCGCGAAAAATTTTTAAAAAATTTTTTCGCGGGGATCTTTTTTTCTTTTATATACCTATAATATATTGCTGTTTGATCAACTGACAATCTGCTCTTCTTCAAAATAGGCGTCCGAATCGATGTCCAAGCGTGTCGTGGTTGTGGTTGCGCGGGTGGTGGTGCGCGTGGTGGTGCGCGTCGTCGCACGCGTGGTGGTACGCGTGGTAGTAGGACTGGTTTGCGGTGCACGCGTCGGCGTCGCTTGATCCTCCAGATCGATCCAACCGAGTCCCGACTTGAGCTTGCCCCAATGCCCGCTGTTGTTCACGCGTTCCTCGATAATCGTATAATAGGTGGTTTGCGTGATCGTGCCGACCGCGCGCGACGGCGACGGCGTACCGTAAATCGTTGTGCCCGCGTTCAGGTACACCGTGTAATTGACATCCCAACGTTCGTCGGTAATATCGCCCGGTGCCATCGAGAGCGGCACCCAGCCGCGACCCGACTTGAGCTTGCCCCAAATTTCGCCGCCAATCGATTTTTCCTCGACAATCGTGTAGTTCGTGGACTGCCCCACCGTGCCGAGATATGTATAGTGGTAACCGGGTGCGCTGTAGATCGGTGTCGTTGCATCCAGATAGGTGAGTCGACCCGTCTCCTGCGGTGCGGTGGTTGTGGTGGTCGGTAATATGGGAATATACTCTCCTTCCTTGCTGTTGGCTTCTTTCCACTCTTTATCTATTGCTATGTAATAGGACAATCCGCCTACGTCTACCACCGTAAACCAGTAATATTCCCACACATCTCCGCTGCACTTGCGTATTTCCGTGCCATTCTCATTTTCAACCGTAGCATCTACAAATTTCTGTGAAATACACTCTATCACGTTTTCCATAGAACTATCATCCGATTCGCAAAACACCAGCGGAGCTGTTGCCAACGTAAATGCCATGACGACCCTTCCCTCTACATCCAGCTGCTCAGGGAAAACCGTTTGAAAAGTAACCACCGTAACTTTCACAACCTTACCGTCCTTCTCGGTAACATTTACGTCGATCCATTCATTAAAACATGTGAAGTTGTACTTTATTTCATCAGCACCCTTTGATTCTGATGTTACCTCACCGACACCGACCATGCCGATTTCCGCTGCAAATTCATTCAGCCGTTCGATCAGCACATCGTGCGTGAGGTGCGCCGTATCCGCTGACAGAATCGCCCCTTCTCCTCCCGGTGTATACGACTCATGGTTTGCCGTGATAAAAATCGTGCTTTCGTCCTGCGTCCAGGAGTAGCTCCACGCCTCGCTTTGATATGTACACAGCGAATCGCTCCACACATACCCTTCTTTTTCCTTCGTCGACGCATGCCATTTACCGACCGTGGTCTTTTTCAATCCGTTTTCGCAAAGCACAAGCGGATATGCCGCCACAGCCGCCCATTCTTCACGGGTTTTCTCGGCATGCCGCGAAGCATATTGCGTTTCATTGGTTATCGACTGAATAACCACGACCTGCCCATCCATCTCCGTGATATAGATGGAAAACAGTCCGTCCCAATAGGTTACATAATACTGCAGGGCACCGCTTTGTAGCTTTCTGGGATATTCGATCGTATCCATCGACACAACGCCTTCCGCGCCGTCTTCTTTGGCAAAGCGATTGAGCTGCGTTTCCAGATCTCTGTAAGAAAACGCTTCATCTTTTGCGGAAAACGTCGGCAACTCCACACACGCCGTCAAGCTGATAAGCATCGTAACCACCAACAGTATCGCCACGATCCGTTTCATGGGTTTCCCTCCTTTTGCAAAAAATCGCCGACGGTATGTCGGCGATTTTTATCAGGTGTAATAGTCAAACTCGTCGAAGAAATCAAAATCATTATAATCGTCGTAATAATCGCCGTCATCATAATAGCTGTAATCGTTCATGTACAGCTCTTCTTCCAAATACGCCAAGTTCATGACAAGCGACAGCATCATCGCCACACACGCGACGATAAACGCCGCAAGCGGCAACCCTTTTTTGGGATGCGCCTTCACGAAACCGATGATCGCCAGCACCAAACCGGGGATCGCCAGCACCAAGCCGAGCACCGGCACCCAGAAGAAGGTCAGCGCCGCAGCGCCGATCGCCAAGCCCGCGATGATCATGCCCGTGTTTTGCTTTTTCTCAGGCGGTGCGGGCGGCATATACTTTGCCGCATAGGGCGGCGCATACACGGGCGGCTGCTCATAAGCGGGAGTCGCGGGTGCTTCATACACAGGCGTTGCTGCGGGTGCGTTCACTGTATCCGCAGGCAGCGGTGCAGCGGGCGCCTCAAAAGACGGCGTTGCCGCAGGCATCATTGAACCGCAGATCGGGCAAAATTTACCGTTTGTTTCCGTGCCGCATTTCGTACAAAAAGCCATATTCTTTCACCTCGTTTGTTCTGTCAATCCTCCATGTAGATAACTTCCAGACCTTCGTCGGGATGATATGTCCACATGATGCTGATATCGTCAAAAAATTCATACTGTTCACCGTCAAGCGATGTCGTCGAATACATATCTTCCGACACCGAATCCGGCAAGCCGAGCGCTTCGTTCACTTCCTGAATGGCATCCCACGCATCCGATTCAAAATAATCGTCGATATTGTGGGGGTTGGTGTCGATGTACAGATAATCCTCGGTTGCACTGTACACCGCATAGTCGGCTTCGCAATACAAATAATACAGCGTGCTCAGATCGGCACCATAATCGATATAATCATCATCGTAATACTCGTCCGCGACCTCCATAGCCGTAAACCCGACGATACCCATGATGAGCGCCGTCATCACCGCCACGCCCGTCATCACCGTTGCGGCGATACGCTTGCCGGTCGGAGCACTCTTTTTCACCCACGCGATAATCGTGAACACCACCGCGGGTGCGGCGCACACAAAGCCGATAAACCACGGAATCCAGCTTAAGCACAAGCCGATAATCGACAAAATAAACGCCGTCATCGTCATCTTGGTATCAACAGGCGCTTCGTAAGCAGGCACTTCGTATGCAGGGACCTCATACGCGGGCGCTTCATTCACGGGAGCCGCGGGGGCTGCCGTCTCTTCCACAGTATTAACAGCGGTCACATCCTCGTCCGGGAACGGTTGACCGCAGTTTGCGCAAAATTTTCCGTCAACCGGTGTGCCGCAATACGGGCAAAACGCCATAACAAACACCTCTCACTCTCTATTTTACCTTATTATAACAAACGCGACAATTATCGTCAACCGAAAATCACAAAACTTATTGAAATCATGCGCTATAATTTGCAAAAACCGCGCAAAAGCACACGGCTCTTGCGCGGTTTCGATTGCAGTTTATACATTATGCCTTTTTGGTGAGCACCCAGGTGTCTTTTTCACCGTTCATCGTGATGGTGTCGCCTTCCTTAACAAAGGTGAATTTCTTGGCGGTAACGCTCACATTCAGCGTGACGGTATCGCCTTCCTCAACGAAACCGCCGCCGATGGCCGCCTCGCCCATCGTCACGATCACCGAGCCGTTCTCTTTAAAGGTCAGCTCCGTCACGGGCGTTTCACCCGTCGCTTCCACCGACCAGGTGCCGATAAACACGCTGCCCGTCGCATCCACGCGAACATAGGTCGGAACGGTTATTCTTGTCGAGGGGAGTGTGGTTGTTGCGGTGGATTCCGTTGTGGGCGTATCCTCGGTCACGGGCTCTTTATCGCAGCCGCACAGCGCGCCGCACAGCAACATCGCCGCCAACGCGATCACAGCCAATTTCCAATATGCTTTTTTCATATTTTATAGTCTCCTTTTGTGGTTTTGTTGGTGTTAATAAATGCAACATCCTCATCATACACCAAACCAACGGGTAAATGCAAGTGCATCTGCCCGATTTGTAAAAAATTTTTCAAAAAAGCGCAAATTTCTTGCAATAAAAACTTTTATTTTTTGCCGTGCTGTGCTATAATGATTAGCGGCAAAGATCGGGAAGCCCCCGGGCTTCCCTTTGGAAAGGACGGAATTCAACATGAACTCTTGTCAAAAAAAGGAACTGGCTGTCATGGCAACGAAAATTCGCATGGCGGCAATCGAAGGTACATTCAATGCAAAAAGCGGTCACCCTGGCGGCTCGCTGTCGGCGGCGGATATGCTGGCATATTTGTATTTTGCGCACATGAATGTTGACCCGAAAAACCCCAAAGACCCTGCGCGCGACCGCTTTGTGCTGTCCAAGGGTCATGCGGCTCCCGCCTACTACGGTGCGTTGGCGCATAAGGGCTTTTTCTCGCTCGACGAAATCAAGGTGCTGCGC
>JAZURB010000155.1:0-1827 GCA_045605945.1 Acutalibacteraceae bacterium | reverse complement strand
CTTCATGTTGGAAGCGGGGATGTCAACCGATTCATGCTTCGCGCTGTTCGCATTGCGAATACGGGTAAGCATATCGGCGATAGTATCGGTGATTTGCATTCCGTCAACCTCCTTAAATTTGCTATTGCTGATTACCAGCTTGCCTTCTTAACACCGGGGATTTCGCCTTTGTACGCCAGCTCTCTGAAGCAGATACGGCAGATACCATAGCGACGCAGGTATGCGTGCGGACGGCCGCAGATCTTGCAGCGGTTGTAGGCACGGGTCGAATACTTGGGCTCGCGCTGTTGCTTGAGCTTCATGGATGTTTTCGCCACAGTAAACCCTCCTTATCGTGCGAACGGAGCGCCCATCAGGGTGAGCAGCTCGCGCGCTTCTTCATCGGTGTTCGCCGTGGTAACAAAGCACAGGTCCATGCCGCGCACAGCGTCGATCTTATCATACTCGATCTCCGGGAAGATCAGTTGCTCCTTGAGACCCATGTTGTAGTTGCCGCGACCGTCAAACGAGTTGGGGTTGATGCCGCGGAAGTCGCGGACACGGGGCAGCGCCACATTGAAGAGGCGATCAAGGAATTCGTACATACGCTCGCCGCGGAGGGTAACCTTCGCGCCGATGTTCATGCCTTCGCGAAGTTTGAAGTTCGCGACGGACTTACGCGCCTTACAGACGATCGGCTTTTGGCCGGTGATCGCTGCAAGATCCAGCAGGATCGCGTCGATGACTTTGGAGTTGTCACGCGCTTCACCGGCACCAACATTGATGACGATTTTATCCAGCTTCGGAATTTGCATCACACTCTTGTAGCCGAACTTCTTCATGAGCTCAGGCGCCACAGTGTTCAGATAGTATTCTTTCATTCTGGCCATGTGCGTTTACCTCCTTATAAGACTTCGCCGCAGCGATTGCACACGCGGACACTGCGCTTCTTGCCGTTTTCGTCTTCCTGAATCTTATGACTGACGCGGGAAGCCTTCTTGCAGCTCGGGCAGACCACTTGCACTTTGGACGCATACATCGGAGCCGGAGCCTCGATGATGCCGGACGGATCGCCCATCTTGCGGGCTTTCACGTGCTTCTTAATGATGTTACGGCCTTCGACGATAACCTTACCCTCTTTGGGGCTGACTTCCAGGACTTTGCCCTTCTTGCCCTTATCGTCGCCGCTGATGATCAGGACGGTATCGTCCTTTTTCACATGCAGTTTGTTACTCAATTCCGACACCTCCAATTACAGAACTTCGGGAGCGAGGGACAGGATCTTCATGTAGTCTTTTTCACGAAGCTCTCTCGCCACCGGGCCAAAAATACGGGTTCCCTTCGGGTTCTTATCCTCACGAATAATAACCGCTGCGTTCTCGTCAAAACGGATGTAAGTGCCGTCGTCGCGACGCACGCCGCGCACGCTACGGACCACAACAGCCTTCACGACATCGCCTTTTTTCACAACGCCGCCGGGTGCTGCTTTCTTAACCGAAGCCACCACCACGTCGCCGATATTCGCATACCTCCTGCCGGAGCCACCGAGAACGCGAATCGTCATAAGCTCCTTCGCGCCGGTGTTGTCGGCAACCTTGAGGTAGGATTGTTGTTGAATCACAGGGTGTTCCTCCTTTCAAAGTAACCGACGAATTATTTCGCCTTCTCGATGATCTCAACCAGTCTCCAGCGCTTGTCTTTCGACAGGGGGCGGGGCACCATGTCGGAAGCGCGGTCGCCCACGCGGCACTCGTTGGTCTCGTCGCGCGCCTTCAGACGCACGGTGCGCTTAACGATCTTTTTGTACAGCGGATGGCGGACATTGTCCTCGATAGCCACGACGATGGT
>JAZURB010000154.1:0-2685 GCA_045605945.1 Acutalibacteraceae bacterium | reverse complement strand
ATGTCAGCTTTTGCGAACAATCACAACCGCGAAAAAACGGCTGCTATCACACGGTGTGCATTGCCGACGAAGGTGATCGCCGTCAGGTGCTTTCGGCATTCGGCCACACGGGAAATGAACCGTCGCTGCGATTAAATCGCGCTAACCTCGATTGCGACGCATGCGCAGCGGCATATTTACGCGGCGCATTTCTCGCATGCGGCGCTGTATCGGATCCCGAAAGCGACTATCACCTCGAAATGTCCATTCCGTTTCATAAATTAAGCATGGATATTTTGACACTTCTTCAGGAATGCGACATTGCGGTCAAGCACATCGTGCGCAAAGGCTGCAATGTGCTGTATCTCAAAGAAAGCGATGCGATCGCCGACTGTTTGGCGCTTATCGGTGCGCAAGGCGCGTCACTGAAAATCTATCAAACGGTGATGCTCAAGGATATCCGCAATAAGGTCAATCGCCAAACCAACTGCGAAAACGCCAATCTGGACAAAACCGTGGCGGCATCGACAGAACAAATCAAAGCCCTGGAGCATATCCGCGATAACGGTGGCATCGAGCAGCTCCCTGAGGAATTGCAGGAGCTGGCGCAGTTACGATTGTTGCATCCCGAATATTCTCTGCGCGAACTCGGCGAAGCACTTGACCCGCCGCTCACCCGCTCGGGCATCAATCATCGTTTAAAACGCATTACCGAATTTTCCGCCGCATTAAAATAATCGATAAAGGAGGTGCCGTTTGTGGCATTTGTGCATTTGCATGTGCATAGCGAATACAGCTTGCTCGACGGCGCCTGCCGTATCCATAAACTGATCGAACGCGTGAAATCGCTCGGTCAAACCGCCGTTGCCATCACCGACCACGGTGTGATGTACGGCGCGGTAGATTTTTACAAAGCCGCCAAAAAGGCGGGCATTAAACCGATCATCGGCTGTGAGGTGTATGTGGCGGCTCGCTCACGCCACGATAAGCAGCACGGCATCGACAATGAACATGCGCATTTGGTGCTGCTTTGCGAGAACGAGGTCGGCTATCAAAACTTGATCAAGCTCGTGTCGGCGGGTTTCACCGAAGGATTTTACGGTAAGCCGCGCGTCGACCGCGAATTACTCAAAGAATATCACGAAGGCTTGATCGCGCTGTCGGCTTGCCTTGCGGGCGATATTCCCCGCGCATTGACAGCAAACGATTATGAAGCTGCCCGCCGTATTGCCGCCGAATATGCAGCGATTTTCGGCAAGGATCATTTTTATATTGAGCTGCAGGACCATGGACTCGCTGAGCAAAAGCGCATCGCGCCGTTGCTTATCAAGCTCGCCAACGAGCTGTCACTCCCGCTTGTTTGCACCAACGACGCGCACTATCCCACCCGCGAGGATGCACTGATGCAGCGGGTGCTGCTGTGCATTCAAACCGCGACTACCCTTGATGCGCCCTCTTCCATGGCGTTTGAAGGCGACGAGTTTTATCTCAAATCCGAAGAAGAAATGCGCGCGCTGTTCCCACAGATCCAAAGCGCTTTTGATAATACGCAAGCGATCGCCGATCGCTGTCATTTTGATTTTGTATTCGGGCAGACCAAGCTGCCCGCCTTTGACGCGCCCGGCGGCGACAGCAACGCCTATTTCCGTCGCCTTTGCGAAGAGGGGCTTATCCGCAAATACGGCGAAAATCCGCGTGAAGATGCCGTCAAACGGTTACACTATGAGATGGATATGATCGAGCGCATGGGGTATGTCAACTATTACCTCATTGTGCGCGATTATGTGGTATATGCCAAGACGCACGACATTCCCGTCGGCCCCGGGCGTGGCTCGGGTGCGGGCAGTCTTTGCGCCTATTGTATGGATATCACGGGCATTGACCCACTCAAATACGACCTGCTGTTTGAGCGGTTTTTAAACCCCGAACGCGTGAGTATGCCCGACTTTGATATCGATTTTTGCAACGAAAAACGCCAGCAGGTCATTGACTATGTTATTGGGAAATACGGTGCCGATCATGTTGCACAGATCGTGACATTCGGTACCATGGCTGCCAAAGCGGCTGTGCGCGATGTGGCGCGTGTGCTATCGCTGCCTTATGCGGTGGGCGATGCGGTCGCCAAGCAGATTCCGTGGGCGCTGAACATCACGCTGGATAAAGCGCTCACCGAGTCGAAAACGCTCAAGGAGATGTACGACACCGACCCGCAGGTCAAGCGCCTTATCGATCTCGCCAAGCAGGTTGAGGGTATGCCGCGGCATGCGTCGACTCACGCGGCAGGTGTCGTTATCACGGCGCAACCCGTCAGCCATTATGTGCCGCTTTGCGGCGGTGGCGATGCGGTGGCAACCCAGTTCACGATGACGACGCTTGAAGAGCTCGGATTGCTCAAAATGGATTTCCTGGGATTGCGCAACCTGACCGTTATTGATGACACGGTGCGTCAAGTACGCAAGGTCGATCCGTCATTCGATATTGCGCGCATCCCGATCGATGCGCCGAAAGTGTATCACATGTTTTCTCACGGGGATACGGTGGGCGTGTTCCAGTTTGAGTCGGCAGGCATGAAGCGCGTGCTCAGTCAGCTTCGTCCTGAGCATTTCGAAGACTTGATCGCGGTCATCTCGCTGTATCGTCCCGGCCCGATGGCGTCGATCCCCCGCTATATTCACATCCGCCACCACCCCGCCGATGTGCGCTATG
>JAZURB010000153.1:0-13237 GCA_045605945.1 Acutalibacteraceae bacterium | reverse complement strand
TGTGTTTGTGTCCGCAGGACTGGGCATCGTTTTTCGCACAAGCGAAAACACTGTTTCGTGCAACGCACGAACATCGTTGCCCTTTTCACGGACACAAAACGAGGTTGTGCTGTTCACACAAACGATGTTGCTGACGGCTATTGAAACCATCGCAAAGCTCTACACCGGTGAAATCAAGAATTGGAAAGAAGTCGGCGGTATATTAGATTTTGAAGTTTGCGTTTGAGACCTTGAATTTTTGTTGCTTCGTGATATAATTGTAATATGGAGGTGATTTGTATGAATATCATAGCAAAAATTGCGGAAAAGAAACGGCAAGTTGCTAATAGCGTTTACACTCACAAAAGACAAAGAAACGAACTGAAACATTTAACGGAATTGCGAAGAAGAAACAAACAAGAACAGTGCACCATTATTTGCAATAATTGCATCGCCGGAATCATCTATCATAATTTGGGATTGCGCTTTGATTCTCCGACTATTAACTTAGCTATTAAAGGTGAAGAATATCTGGAGTTTTGCAAACATCTTGAATATTACTCTTCTTGCGAATTAATAGAACATCAGGATAGTATGAAAGAAGGCTATCCGGTCGGTGTTATAATCCCTAAAGATGATCAACATATTCGGATTGATATTCATTTCCAACACTATCATACGTTTGAAGAATCTAAAGCCAAGTGGGCGGAACGTTTCAAAAGAGTTGACTATAACAATATATTTTTTATATGGGAATTTTATGATACCGCTTATGATCATAAACTAATGTATGAGTTTGATACTTTGCCTTGGGAAAATAAAATTATTTTAACCCATCGAAACTTCCCGAACTTGAAGAATGCGTTCTGTGTAACTTGTTATGATGACGATAAACCGGTTGCTAAAATTCTTGAGTATAATGGGGTATCCGGAAAAAGATATTTAGACGAGTTTGACTATGTTGGATTTATTAATCAGAGATAAGGAGAATTAGGCGAACACAGGGGACCGGTTCCTTGGAACACAGGAGACGGTTCCTTGTGTTGTATTATTATACGACTTATACACGCTCGGCAGTTGTTCGATCAACCACATTTCGATCTACATCGGCTTATTATCAAAGAATATGAGAAAGGAAAATAAAAATGATTATTGAGCCAGGAAAAGAAAGTAGTATGGAAATAAGCATAGGAGTATCGTTAGTTATTTTGTGGAGTGGGTTCACGTGCTTAATTACGAGCACTATTTTATGTGCTTTGGTCGGCTTGCTGATTCTTTTAGCCTTGGTCCCGTTTATTATTTCTTCAACACGCACATTTGAAATGAATTCTTCGGGTTGTATTGTGCGTTGGTTAGGGTATCAAAAGACATATCGATGGGATGAATTTGAATTGAAACAATACGTCCACTATAAAGGTGTTACTATAAGGGCATCACGCTCACCGTGCTTTCACGCAGCGGAGTTTTCACCGAAAAATGTAAAAATACCCAAAAGAATGGATGCACACGCTTTTAGCGCACTATTTCATCCGTTATCATTTGTGTTCGTTTACTTTCCGAAAAAAACATGGAATGAGAGAGCAAGTTCGATGACAAAAACCAGATATCCTGTTGTTTATGAAGCAGACGAAGAGGAGCTTCGTGCAAAACTTCAAGAGTGGGGTGTGGAAATGGTCGAGGCCAAGCGTGGCATATTTGCGGATGATGACAACTGGCATGAAACTACAAAATAATCCCGGAACAGGGCGAACGCAGGGAACGCGGGGCGAACACAAGGAACCGTCCCCTATGTTACATGTCTGGAAGCCCAAGTCTTGTACCCGCTAGTTAGGAGGTGTTGAAATGTTTACTTTTATTCGCATAATACTATGCGCTATTGTATTTGGTATCGTTTTTTGTGTTCTAAATTATTTTCGTTTAAATAAATCACGAATTGTCATGGTTTTGTTCGTGGTGTTTTCTGGCCTTTTGTTTATTGGGCTTTGCTTTGTTCCTTTTGAAAACCTTTTTGTGACATTTGACTCTCCTGAAAAATCATTTTCTTATGTTACGGGAACAGATCAAATTATAGAGGTTGTCGAAGGAAAAGACACTGATTTGGTATTAGGAAGTAAAAATGGTAAAACGCAAATTGTGATTATTCCCAAAAAAGATAATGGATGGGGCGTTGGATTAGGAATACAGACACGAAAAATAAAAAGCAGATTCAAAGACGGAATCGCTATTAGCGTATTTCAATATCAATCATCGGAAGAATATTATATAAGCGTCCTTGATGCAAAAAATGGCGATTGTAATATTGAGGATAATCTTTCGAATAATTATGTAGAAATCCCAATATCAAACACTAACATGAAGACATACTATGCATATTTACCACAGTATAGCGATTGCCAAATAAAAGTTAATGGGATTGAGTTTTTTGTAGATTAAAAACACATGGACGGTTCCTTGTGCTGGGGATGCTTCGGCACAGGGAAATCACCCCACGCACTTGTAACTGTACCTTTATAAAAATCCACTAAAACTCCACCTTGCGTTGTGCTCCTTGCAGCGCAAGGTCGGCAACCAATGGAACAATGCCGCCGAAAATTTAGGTCTGAACGCGACGCTCAATGTAAATGTAGGATTTGTAAGAAAATTCAGCTAACACAAGGAACCGTCCCCTGTGTTAATGTATGCTATACTTACATACTCAACAAGAATATGATGACTAGGAGAGATTGACATGATAATTATAAAACCAACCAAGCGAATGATAATTCATTTGATTTGGCCTAACATCATAATACTGGTGCTGAGCATTCTCTTTTATATTAAATTCAAAGTTCTTATTGTCGCATTTGTGCCGATGGGAGTATTGTTATGTTTGATACCGTGGTTTATTTCCTCGCTTAGAACGTTTGTTTTTGATGAAACCGGATGTACTGTTTGCTTGTGGAAATATAAAAGACATTATCGCTGGGATGAATTTCAATTAAAGCAAGAGGTTCAATATAAAGGTTTTATTATCAAGACTACAAACGGGTGGAATTTTAAGGCGATAGAATTACACCACAAAAAGATAAAAATCCCTAAATATATAGATGGACATGTCTACAGTTCGATTTTTCATCCGCTATCATTTATTTTTGTATATTTTCCTGATGTTAACAATCCTTTTCCTGTGGCATATACGGCTAACGAAAACCAGTTCAAAAAAAAACTGGACGAGTGGAATGTTTCTCTAGAACATTCTGAGCGTGGCGCTTGTGCATATAATTCGACTTGGCAACCTCCTCGATGGAAATAATTTATATGCATAAAACAGCGCCACTGTGTTTATAATTATAGTCGAATAAACACCCAAGCCCCACCTTGCGTTGTCCACTCGCTGCAACGCAAGGTGGTTTTTCTTTTCCTTTGGGATGCTCTTTATCGCGGACGCGCCGCGTGGCGTATACAACTTTTGTGATACAGCACCTACTTGCGTTTTGGAACACATTGCGTTATACTGGCATTAGCATACCGGCTCCTTACCACGCTTCAAGCAGGGGGAGGCTTTGTCGGAAAACAATAAACCGCCCGCTATGTGAGCGAGTCGGGTGAAAAGGAGAAATAACCGAATGAAACGGATATGGCACGGCTTATGGATATGCTTATTGATCGGCTTGTGCACCTCTTGCGTGGGCGGAGGAGGCACCATCGAGATGACCTATGCGTTTGAGGGTGCACACGCGGAGGAGGCAGGTTACGCCGAGGGAACGATCACGCTGACCCCGACCGCAGATGCCGCGCTGTCTGACGGGTATTACCTGCTTTATTTTGCGGATGACGACGGACTTCTGGCGGGCTACGATGAATTTGCCGCTGTTCCCATTACGGGTGACACCGTGCAACACACCGTGAAAAGCGGCACGCTGTTGCCGCCTGCGGCAACCAAGTTGGTTGCTTTTGAAAGTGAGCGGGCATTTCTCGATGAGGCGCCCGCTTATGATACACGCGCCGCACAAATCAAGATTCCGTCGAAAAAACGGCTTTCGCTCACCGACCCCGCTTTTACATTCGGCGCGGTTTCGGATGTGCATATGAACTATGAGTTGATGGGCTACGGCGCGTACAAAAAATGGGAAAATGCATTGAATTTCTTTGCCGAACAAGAGATGGATAAGGTGATCGTCACCGGTGATATGACCGGCGATACCACATTAGCCGAAGAGTATAAGATATATCGCGGTATCATTACCGCATCCGATTATCCGCTCGAGAATATCCATGAAGCCATCGGTAACCACGGCAACACCGTCGTCGGACGCATGTTGTTTTCGGAACAGACAGCGGGTGAAGGGGAAGACCGTCCCTCGGCAAAAACGCCGTGGTTTTCGATGATGATCGAAGGTGAAACAGAAAACGCGCGTGACAATCTGTTTCTCTTTATGGGACAGGAGCTCAGAGCAGCGGGCGACAGCGCGAAATATGACAATTTCTCCAAGGAACAGATCGATTGGGTTGAGACAATGCTGCAAACCTACGGCGATACGGAAACCAACATATTTATCATCCTGCATTCGCCGTTTTTGAACTACGGCGCAGGCGACCGTCATCCGGGTGACTATACCACGATGATCACCTTTGATGAACGCTTCACACAGACGATGCGGCTGAAAGCGCTTCTGGAAACCTACAAGGATGTGATCGTCCTGTCGGGGCACACGCATCTGTCGCTGTATGACGGCGAGAATTATGCCGACGAAAACGGTACATCGTGCCGCATGGTTCATGTGCCGTCGGGCTGCCAACCCGCCACCTATAACAACAGCAACCAAGCTTTGGGGAACGGAGACGGACGCCATACGGTGAACGCCTCTTACGGCAGTGAAGCCTATACCGTTGCCGTATATGACGATTACATTGTTTTCACAGGACACAATTTGTCAACAGGAATGATCATTCCGTCGGCATGCTTTATCCTGCCGGTGACGGTAAACTAATAAAAAGCAAGCCGAAAGGCTTGCTTTTTTCTTTGATGGAAATGAAGCGCACCTAACGGTGCATGAAACATGAAGTCGCCTGACGGCTATGAAGCGTGCCTGCGGCATATGAAAAGACAACGTGCGCTTCGCTTTATGCGAGCGTAAGCGAGTGTTTCTTGGAGGCAACGCCGCCGCTTCATATCACATAGCGATGCTTCATTTACAAGACCAATTTCGCTGATGACAAATACAAGGGATCGTGCTATACTGAATATAGTAGCAACCAACCTTGCCTCCCTCTGATGAGGGAGGTGGCAAAACCGCAGGTTTTGACGGAGGGAGAGACGATGAAACCGTATAACAAATCGAACATTCCTCTTGCGAAAAATCTACGCAAACATATAACACCGTGGAAACTACCGGAACACGCAGAACACAGAACACAGAACACAAGGAACCGTCCCCTGTGTTATGGGAACTTTTAATGTCTATTCTGGAGATAATGGCTTTTTAAATGTTACAGTGCATGGTACGGTTGATGTTTTGCCGTATATGATATAGGGAAATAGTTTTGATGATTCCACAACAATTATAGATCGTGTTTTTATGATTTGGGAGTAATAATATGAAAAGATATCTCTTTTGTCGATGGACAATGTGCTTTTCTTTGGCTTTTCTAATGTTTTTCCTTAATGGTTGTTCTAAAACGGAACAACTTATAACGGCTATCGAGTCGAGCGATATAGAGACTGTCAAGATAATGCTAAATGACGGCGTTGATCCGAACAAAACAGATGTACCTACAAATCGATTTTGGGATTTTTTAGAAACATCGCCAAAGCGTCCTTTGGCGGTGGCGTGCGAAATTGGTAACAAAGAGATCGTTGAATTATTAATTGAGTATGGAGCAACCGCAGAATATATTGAAGGAACGGGCTGGAGTCCTCTAATGGAAACGGTATGGTATTATCAATCGGACGATGTACAAATAGTAGAACTATTACTCGAGCATGGTGCGGATCCGATCGCAGTAGAAGGCTCAGATGCGCCTCTTTTTGTGGCGGCGAAAATGGTCCCTCAAGTTTATGATCCTATGAAAACAAACGGAACAGTATTTTTGGAGGGATACGATGAGACAACCGCTCAAGGAATAACCGATATTGTGATTTCGATGTTAGGTGAGCGATCGATAAATATCACATCTGAATCGGGAATGACGCTATTAATGTGTAGCGCTCAATCCGGAAATTATACTTTGGCAGAATACCTTGTTGCACATTCGTGTGATAAGGGCGCAAAAGATGTGTCCGGAAAAACCGCGTTAGATTATGCTGTTTCTAATGGTTATAGTGAAATTATAGCATTGTTAAGTTAATAGTATTTATGATCGTTTAGACAAAACCCACCTTGCGTTGTACTTGTTACAGCGCAAGGTGGGTTTCTTTTCCTTTAAGTTCTCCTTTTATCGCGGACGCGCCGCACGGCGCATCTATTGTCCGCGATCCTTTATGGGTTTGCCCGACCCGACGGGGAAGAGCGACGCGGTGTTTATGGATATTATCCGTCAGATAGAGCATAATGTTCGCAGTATCTAATAAAAGCGATCCTGTTTCGCATGGCTTTGAAACAGGATCGCTTTTAATTATGCTATTGTAAAATCTTTCGGGTCATAGGGAGGGATAGCGCCCGTTCGCGACACCACAAAGGCGGCGATTTGAGCAGCATACGCAGCGCAGCGCGGGATCGGCTTTTTCGCACCGTATTGATGCAAAAAGGCAGCCGAGAAGCTGTCGCCCGCGCCGACGGTCGACACGACCTCGGCATTCACGCTGTCGCAAGCATACACGGTATCGTCATCGCGATAATACACCAGCGCACCTTCTGCGCCGCGTGTGATGATGAGGCAACGCACCGAAGGGTACGCGGCCGCACACGCAGTAATAAATGCTGCAGGTTCGGTTTGTGCGATGTTCAAAAGCGAAGCCACCGTCGGCAGCTCTTCGTCGCTGATTTTCAAAATCGTCGCATTTTCTGCCGCAAACGCCACGGTCCCGGCATCATAAAACGGTGCGCGGATATTCACATCCACAAACACTTCGCTGAAATCGCCCGTCTGCAGCAACTGTGCCAGAACCTCACGATTGTGCGAGTCGCGCAATGCGAGCGTGCCGAAATACAGCACATCCGCCTTTAACTCGGGAACAAACGGGATATGATCGTATGCCACATCGCGCTTGAGGTCATATTGCGGCACACCCGCTTCATCAAGCGTTACCAGGCATTTTCCCGTCTCCTTATGATCGAGGCGCGCCACATAATCGGTGCGCACCTGCCAGTCGCGCACCATGGCGAGCGCCCGATCACCGTAATCATCCGCACCGACAGCGGAAAGCATATACACCTCATGTCCGTGTCGCGCAAGATGCGCCGCGAAGTTGAGCGGCGCACCGCCCAAACAAGCGTCATCGGGGAAAACATCCCACAAAATCTCGCCGAACGCCATTACTTTCACAGGACAGCACTCCTTTTCGGTCTCGTTTTTCTCATCATAGCACAAATCGGAAAAATACGCAATCGAAAAAACTAACACGACATTTTTTTTGCAACCTCTTGAAGAGAGAGCGGGAATATGCTATACTTCTGTTAAGTGTTGGAAAATACTCGAAAAACACGAAAAATTTGTGGGAGGATAACACAATGAAAAAGGCATTTTGGTTTCGAGTTGTCAGCATGCTGATGGTTCTTGCAATGTTGCTCGGCGCATTCACCGCCTGCGACAAGAAGAGCGAAGACGACGGCACGATGGACAACGGCAATGTGCGTACTGCGGTTGAAGAAGGCAGCGAAGAAGAGCTGACCGCCGTGCGCGAGAACTTGATCAAGTACAAAGAGATCGAGGGCTTCGGCGAAGTCGATAAAATGGAGTTCTATGAGAACGGCGTTCGCACGACGAGCGACGAGTATTGGCAAGTGAAGGACAACAAGAAGTTCTACTATTCGGGCGATGTGAAGCGCATTGTCAACTACACCGACGGTTATATTCTCGATATGCCCGCGGATTGGACTCCCGATTTCTCGGTGTCCTCGGCGCGTTGCGAATATGAGAATGCCGATGTCACGCTTATCGTCTCCAACGAGACCGATTCTCTGGGCATCTACGGCGGCGTGGATAACGCGCTTGCGGCGATGTTCAAATTCATCGGCGAAGCTTCCTACATGGAGAAGAACCGTGTGGAGAAACTCAGCGAGGATACCGTGGCGTTTAACGATGAGTTTACGCTCTACACCCTCAAGCTGCATCTGAAAGATTGCATCGAGGGCACGAAAGCCTACTACACCTATGCGGTGTTCTACAACAACCTGAAAATGACCTACATGATGTTCAAGTGCGTGGACGATCGCGATTTTGCGGATGTTTACAACACCTATCAAAGCATCTATGAAAAAGGCACCGCGGTGGATACCATTGCGTATCCCGAAGGCGGTAATGAGAACTGGACTGCCGAAACGCAGGATCTCTATGATCGCATCATGGAGAGCGATAAGGTTATCTGGGGTATGGTCAACGGCAACATCGAGCAGGATCCCCTTAAGATCAAGTATCCGATGCTGGAGAAGCAGCTGGATCACAAGTTCGAGGTTGTCACCAGCTACAGCGATCAGATGAGCTTTGATTTCAATGTGGCGAAAGCGCAAAAGATCTATGATGACGACCGCATCGTGCAGTTCACCTATCACTTTGCGTATGACTACGGCAACAGTAACACCATGGGCGGTCTGGCTTCCGTGCTGGATGTGTATCGCGGCGAGTGCGACGATTATCTGCGCAAGTTTGCAAAGAGCGTTGTGGAACTCGGTCAACCGATGCTGTTCCGTTTGAACAACGAGATGAACTCCGACTGGACCACCTGGTCGGCAACCAACGCGATGAACGACACCGAGATCTTCACCGCGACTTGGAAGCGCATGTACGACATCCTCGAGGAAGAGGGCGCGAACGATTACCTCATCTGGATCTGGAACCCGCAGGGTCATTCCACCGGCCCCGTGTTCGACTGGAACGATGTGCGCATGTATTTCCCCGGTGCGAACTATGTGCATATGCTGGGCTTGACCGGTTACAACTTCGGTGATGACAACCAGTGGACGACCTTCGGCGATATGTATCAACAGCTCAGCGATTATTATTCGCCGTATTTCGGTGATTGGGCATGGATCCTTGCTGAGTTCGGTTGCTCCGATTCTTCGACCAATCCCGAAAACGAAAACCGCAAGGCGGACTGGATCACCGAGATGTTCGATTGCTTCGAACAAAACCGTTTCCCGAACATTAAGGTAGCGGTGTGGTTTAACGGCAACGATATGGACGGTGCGGGTAACATCACCCACGAAATCGCCCTTGGCCGTGATCCTGCTTCGCAGGAAGCGTTCAAAGAAGGTCTTGACCGCACGCAATAAGGGAGAGGGACTCTTATGAATTACGCAACACCGCTTCGTTATCATTACAAACCGCAGCAGGGTTGGATGAACGACCCCAACGGTCTTGTCTATTTCAAAGGTTACTACCATGCGTTTTATCAGCATGCGCCGCATCATCCGATTCCGTGGAAGGAGCAGATGTGTTGGGGACATGCCCGCACCAAGGATTTTTTGACTTGGGAAGAATTGCCCGTCGCGCTTGTGCCGAGCTTCCCGTATGACGGCGGCGGCTGCTGGTCGGGCACGGCAATCGTCAAAGACGATAAGCTGTATCTTTTCTATGCGGCGATTGCTGCGGAATCGACAATTGCGGTTGCCGTTTCCGAGGACGGCGTGCATTTTGAAAAATACGCCGACAACCCCGTGATCGCGACTTATCCGCCCGAAGGCGGCCCCGATTTTCGCGATCCTGCCGTGTGCTGCATGAACGGCGAGTACTATTGCGTGGTGGCATCGGGTCATCCCGAAACGAAAACCGCACGCCTGCTGCTGTATCGCAGCGACGATCTGCTCAACTGGACGTTCGCGTCGGTGTGCGGCGAGTGGGGCGAATCCAAATATGCGGAATGTCCCTCGATCGTGCCGCTCAAAGACGGCAAATGTCTGCTGGCGACCTCCGTGTGCCGCTTGGACGAAACGCATTTCTTCCAGATCATGATCGGCACGCTGGAGGACGGTGTGTTCCGCGCCGAACTGGCGGATCGCTTTGACAAGGGCCCCGATCAATATGCGGGTCAGGTGTTCCCCGACGAAAACGGCGAGCCGTTGCTCATCACTTGGATTCCCGGATGGAAATTTGCGGGCTTCGTTGAGGGCATCGATGTCGGCTGCCTGTCTGTGCCGCGCCGCATCGTTGTCAAAAACGACCGCATCTGCGGCGAGCCGCACGAAAGCGCGCTCCCGCTGATGACGAGCAGCGATCCGTATGTCAAGATGACCGATAACGGCTTTGTCGTCGAACGCGAAAGCCGTCCGTCGCTTGTGCATGAGGGTGCGGTGGAGCAATTGCAGATCCTGCGAGACGAATATATCATGGAAATTTTCGTCAACGGCGGTGAAACGGTGTATTCCTTGCTGCTCTGCTAAATAACAATATGCTGTAAAAAGCGCCGTGTCGGATTGACACGGCGCTTTTCCTGTTGTATGCTTAAAAAAGACAGGGGGGATAACCATGACAACCTATTTGGCGACTTTTTTTAAGGAGTTTGCCTATAACGCTGCCGACGCGGCATATTTATGTGCGGCATACGACCGTGTTGCCGCAGAACCCGAAGCGCAAGTCTGCTTTGCGCAGGCGCTCGCGCTGTATGACGAGGATATGCACGCGGATTATGCGCGCATCCTTTCGCTGGCAGATACGGCGGCGATGCTGACGGGACTGCAGGAATATACGACCGAGCTGCTCGTTTTCATTGCCATGAGCAAAACCTTGCGCGAGCGGTACCGCGAACGGGGACTTGCCGATACGATTTTTTTTGACAGTATGCTGGATCTGCGCTATAAGCTGGAGGAGTGCAAGGTTGTCAAAGGGATCATCGGGTCGTTTGTGGCTTCGTGGTTTGCGGGATTTTTTGATATGACACGCTTTGGCTTTGGACGCTTGCAGTTCGAGCTCGTCCCGTTTAACGGGGAATATGAAAAGGACGGCAAACGCCTTTCTCCCGACAGCAAGGTCATCAATGTGCATATTCCGCGCACGGGCACGCCGCTTGATAAGGCTTCCTGTGATGCGGCGTTTGCGCAGGCGGGGGCATTTTTTGCCGATGAAATCGACGGCGATATCGCTTTTGTTTGCTCTTCGTGGTTGCTTTATCCCGAAAACGAAACGATCCTGCCGCCACACAGCAATATCGTGCGTTTCATGAAAGCGTTTGATATGCTGTCGCACGGCATCAGCAAAAACAAAGCGGATTTGTGGCGCTTATTCGATACGGATGAAAGTCACCCCGATCGTCTGCCGACAGATACCACCGCGCGTCGGTTATATGCGGCGCATCTTAAAGCGGGCGGCAAGCTCGGCTGGGGCTATGGGGTATTCTTCGCTTAACAAAAAAGACGGCTGTCTCTTTACGAGACATCCGTCTTTTTGTTGTAATGATTGATTACTCACCAAACATACCGTTTTGATCCATACGCATCAGAATGGTGGCGATTTGCGCGCGGGAGGCACCCGAGGCGGGAGCCAGCTTGCCGTTTTGCATACCCGAGATAATGCCGTTTTGAATGGCCCATGCCATCGCGTCGGTGGCATAGCTGCTCACACGATGGGCGTCGGGATAATCACCGAGCGTTTCATACGGATCGCCGACAGCGGGCGAACCGGATGCACGGTACAAAATGGTGCAAACCTGCTCGCGGGTGATCGTGTTGCCGACACCGAATTTACCGTTTTGATAACCGGTGACGATGCCGTTGTCCACAGCCCACGCCACAGCGGGAGCGTAGTAGCTGCCCGGGGTCACATCCGAAAGACCGCCGTTATCGTCTTGATAAGCGCTCAGATCCGCACCGGTAATGCGCGCGAGCGTCACCACAAAATCCTGACGCTGCAGGTTATCAACAGCGCCGAATGCGCCGCTCTTATAACCCGTCATAAAGCCGCGCTCGGAAACATACGAAACCGCGTCGTAGAACCAAGCGGAGGCAGGAACATCGGGATATTGCTCTTCAAAGAAGGTGAAATAGATGTCACCGCTGTCGGTCGAATCGTAGAAACGCACCTCGTAATAGTAGGTCTGTCCCGCCGTCAAGCGACGCGACAGCATAAATTCGCCGTCGTCGTAATCGTCGTTTTGAGCGATCACTTTACCGTTCGCGTCGTACATGGTGACATACAAATCGCCCGAATCGTGCGAGAAGATCGTATAGCAGGTCGTGCGACTCGGCGTATAGGATGCCCACGCCGTATCGCCGGGATTGAGATAAATCGTTTCGGTATCCAGGGGCGTCAGACTGTAGGTACCGTCATACACATGGAACTTCAGCGTTCCCTCAACATAGTCGCTCAGGAAATAAGAGCGCACATAATAGGTTTTGTTCGCGGTCAGCTTGGCGGTCAACTTATAGTTATAGGAACCGTAGTAGCCGCTGTCGTCATCCTCGGCAATGACATTCATCTGGCTGTCATACAGCACGATATAGGTATCCTCCTCGGTCACCGATTCGAAGGTATACAGCGAGGTTTTGGTCGGCACAATCTTATTCCATGCCGAGGCCTCGGTGGCAAGCGTCACCTCATACACCATGTTGGAGGTGATCGTATCGACATCGTAGAAATCGAAGGAGATCCAACCGCTGGTTGTATCATAACGGAAACCGACCTGATAGTAATACTTTCTGCCGGCAGTCAGCGTGTTGCACAAGCGGAAATTGTAGCCGTTGCCGCTGTCGTCATCGCTGGCGATGACATTGTAATTGGCATCATACAGCACCGCAAAGGTATCTTCCGAGCCGGTCGATTCGAGGATATAGCGTCCGGTTGTCGACGGTGTAAACGAGCCGACAAAATGATCGCCTGCGTTGAGGTTTCCTCCATAGCGCGAGTCAGGCGACAGGGTTTGTTCTGCCGAGGTCGGTAAGCAGAATACCGTCGCCAGCATTGCCACGGTCATAAGCACGCATAAGCATTTGGTGATTGTTTTTTTCATAATATTCCCTCCCAAAGAGAAAAATAATTGCCGTACATTGATATTATAAAGGATGGGCAGCTTAATTTCAATAGAAAACGAAAAAGTTTTCTGCATTTTTTAAAAATCCGGCGGTTTTTTGCAGTTGTCGACCAAACGCGCATTGACAATCCCTTGTGAATCCGCTATAGTATATTTAAG
>JAZURB010000152.1:0-1797 GCA_045605945.1 Acutalibacteraceae bacterium | reverse complement strand
CTCTCCCACCTGCATCCTGCGATCATCACGCCGCAGCGACTGGGTGCTGGCAGCCGCTTTACGCCACCCCGCAGGACAAGCACTTTACGAGAGTATCGCCAATGAACGCGGTTGCAGCTGCCGTGCCGAGAATTTGTATATTCACGTGACACGCGAAGAAGAACTGCAGCAAGAAGTCATCGACACGATTGCTGACGATACGGAGATGACCCTCGACGGTGTGGCTGAGCGTTTGGCGTTTGCATATCCCTATCGCGCGCTCGGAAATATCCCCGCCAAAATCACCGCCTCGCAAACATCACATCATAACAACACGGATGTCGGTGTTCACATTGCACATCCCGCATTTTTAAGCAAAACGGGATTGTCCCCCGCCCAACGCGGCACGGCGACGCACCTGTTCTTGGAGTTTGCCGATTTGACAAGCGATGCAAGCGCTGCGGAACAAGCGCAATGCATGGTGGAGCGCGATCAGTTGACAGAAATGCAAAAAGAAGCGCTCAACCTACCACGCTTACAGCGTTTCCTGGAAAGTCCGCTTGCCGATCGTATGGCAGCTTCTCCCCTATTGCTTCGCGAATTTGCGTTTGCGATCGAGCGCACGATCGAGGAGCTTTCTTACGATACCGATGCATTGCCCGAGGATGCCGCTGCCGAAACCGTGATGGTGCAAGGTATTGCCGATGCTGTCTTCGAAGAAAACGGCGAATTGATAATCGTTGACTACAAAACCGACCGTGTGGACGACGGTGCGGTTTTACGCGAACGATACCTGCCGCAACTGACAGTTTACAAGGAGGCTCTCTCTCGCGCGCTGGATCGCCCCGTTAGCAAATGTATTATTTATTCATTCCATTTAAACGATACGGTAGATGTGTTATAAAGAAAAGACGGTGCAAACCACAAGGTTTGCACCGTCTTTATTATTATGCTTATTATTTCTTGGCTTTCTTCGCCAGGCGTTTCTCCTGCCAAATCGCCCACACGGGAGTGCACAGGAAGGTCGAGCTGTAGAAGCCCGAGATAACACCGAAGAGAAGCGGCACAGCAAAGCTGATGATCGAATCGAGGTTTTGGGTCACAGCCACAACCACCAAGGTGATAACCACGATCGCCGTCGTGATCGAGGTGTTCATCGTACGGCGGAAGGATTGGTTAAGACTGGTATTAACAACCTCATTGATGTTCGCACGCGAGCCCATGATCTTACGGTTTTCGCGAACACGGTCGAAGATAACAATCGTATCGTTCAGCGAGTAACCGATAATCGTCAGCATAACCGCCACGAAGTTTTCGTTGATCGGAATGCGGAAGATCACAAACGCGAAGTAGACCATAGCCAGATCGTGGAACAGCGCCGCAACCGCCATGAGAGCCGCAGACAAACCGCCGATCTTGCGGAAACGGAACGACACATAGACGATCAGGAGCAGTACGGCAAGCGCAGTAGCTACCAAGCATTTCACAAAGAACTGATTGCCGACCGCCGGACCGACCGAGTTGGCTTTCACTTCGGCGATGTTGTTATCGGGATAAGCAGCCACGAACGCATCGGTAATCGCCGCTTGCTGCTCATTCTCAACTACAGCAATGCTATAAACATTGACAACCTGCATGCCGCCGCTTTCAGATAACTCAGCTTCAGCATTCTCACCGATCTGCTCGGCAAAGAAGGCTGCCACCGCATCGGTCTCGAGGGTGCCCTCATAGCTATACACCATCAGGGTACCGCCTTTAAAGGTGACGTCCATTTCGACGCCGAAGATCACATTGACAAGCAGGCCGATAACAATGAGC
>JAZURB010000151.1:0-2412 GCA_045605945.1 Acutalibacteraceae bacterium | reverse complement strand
GTTGTAGTGGTCGGCGCCGTAGTCGTCGTCGTGGTAGTTGTCGTGGTCGTTGGCACCGTCGTGGTGCTCGTCGTGGTAGTTGTCGTGGTGGTCGTTGTGGTCGTGGTGGTGGGCTCCGGGGGCACCTCACCTGCAGGCGTTACAGCCAATTTATATGCAAACAGATCTTGCAATGCGGGATCGCCCGACAGCATGACCATAAACGAAAATGTAACGACATCGCCGTTTTCGAGGGTTTTCTGATATCCCTCATCCGGAATAGGATCGCCGCTGTATGCTTTCACCGTTTTGTCCCAACGCACACCGGCACCCGAGCCTTGATAAGAGGGGTTATCACCCACATAGTAATAGATGAGCATTTGGACAGAGCTGGAGGGGCTGTAAGGGTAATAGTTTCCAACCGTTACAGTACCGCTCGGGATGGTGTATCCCTCGCCGTTATCAAAGAATATTTCCTCAAAGCATTGTGTGAACAAAATCTTGAGAGTTTGCGAAATATCGGCATTGCTGGTGTTGTGTTTTGCCGACGAAGTATCACTGGTGGCATATTCGCGGCCGACACTCGGCGCACCTAAATTCTGGTCCAAGCAAAAGGCTTTGTAGCCATTGGAAAACGGCACATCATTAAACCAATTTCCTTGTGCCGTTACAGTATCGGCGGGCTCTTCACCTGCCGGGACCGAGGCTGCTACACGAATAGACAGTGCCATCATCGAAACAATAAGAATGAAGCTGAGTAGTTTTTTCACGGGGATCCTCCTGGGTTATGCTCTCCTCAATTTCGAACGGTACATTGAAAAGATACATGAGTATTTGCTGTGGAATGTCATGGGCAATCGGGTTGTATGTTTTGCGCTTTTGTCACACGCCTAACACAGACCGTCATGTACACCTCTCTGACATCCTCGGAGATTATACAAAAAAACGGATTTTTTGTCAATATGGTCACAGATGCCAAAAATGTAATTGATCGGGGATTTTTGTGATAATTTTGTGAAATTCGGCGGAAATATGGTTTTGGGGCCTACAGAGGAATAATTTGAGAAATAAAAACGCCTTTGCAGACGAATCTGCAAAGGCGTTTATTTGTTGTATGGCGAGGATACACGACAGTGTCCTTCGACAATTCAAATTATTCCCACTCGATGGTGCCCGTGGGCTTCGGGGTGAGGTCAAACACAACGCGGTTGATGCCGTCGACTTCGGTGATGATGCGGTTAACGATCGTGTGCAGCACCGCGTAGGGAATCTCTTCGATCGTCGCAGTCATCGCATCCACCGTGTTAACGGCACGGATGATCGCGGGCCAACCTTCATAGCGCTTGTCGTCCTTCACGCCGACGCTCTTCATATCGGGCACGGCAATGAAATACTGCCACACTTTTTCCGCAAGGCCGCTCTTGTCGAACTCTTCGCGGAGGATCGCGTCCGCTCCACGCAGCGCATGCAGGCGATCGCGGGTAATGGCGCCGAGGCAACGCACGCCCAGACCGGGGCCGGGGAACGGTTGACGGTACACCATCGCATGGGGCAGACCGAGCGCCTCGCCGACCACACGAACCTCGTCTTTGAACAGCAGCTTGACGGGCTCGACGAGCTCCATCTTCATATCTTCGGGCAGACCGCCGTCGTTGTGGTGCGCTTTCACGCCGTTGCGGCTCTCAAGAATGTCGGGATAGATCGTGCCTTGGGCGAGGAATTCCAAATCGCCGCCGGCATACAACTTCTTCGCTTCATCGTTGAACACTTCGATGAATTCGCCGCCGATGATCTTACGCTTGGTTTCGGGATCGGCAACGCCCGCGAGTTTATTCAGGAAACGGTCGGTTGCGTCGACATAGACCAGCTCGGCGTCGAGCTCTTTACCGAACATCTCAACAACCTGCTCACTTTCGCCTTTGCGCATCAAACCGTGGTTCACATGCACGCAAACGAGCTGTTTGCCGATCGCTTTGATGAGCAGCGCCGCGACAACGGAGCTATCCACGCCGCCCGACAATGCGAGCAGCACCTTTTTATCGCCAACCTGCGCACGAATTTCGGCAACCTGCTCGGCGATGAACGCGTCGGCAAGCTCCTTTGTGGTAATGCGCAGCATGGATTCGGGTCTTTGTTCGGTTCTTTCCATCTTCGATCCCTCCGTTAGGAAAATTTGATCAGTCGTTGGTGTAGTTATCGAAATAGCCTTGCACAAGCACGACAGGCGTACCCTTATCGCCCGAACCGCTGGTCAGGTCGCACAGCGAGCCGATGAGGTCGGTCAGCTGACGCGGGGTGGTGCCCTGCGCCGCCATGTTGCCAACCAAGCTTCCGCTCTTTGCGCGAATGCTGGCGGAAATGGCTTCTCTCAGCTCCTCGCCGCTGAGATCCTTGTAGTCGTTATCGGCAAGGTATTTGAGCTTCAGCTCGTTG